>NZ_CP096147.1:302500-527500 GCF_026016445.1 Cognatishimia activa
GGGTGCGGGCATGATGATCATGGTGGCCTCGAGGTTCCAAAACACAGACATCGTGATCATGGGCATCATCCTGATCGGTGTGATTGGATTTGGCATCGACGTATTGATGCGCTGGGCTGAAAGAAAGCTTGTGCCTTGGAAAGGTCGAAGCTGAGCAATTGTGGCGGCCTCACGGCCGCCACGCATCCTTATATGCTGTTTGAGCGCATTGATGGATGGAAGACCATATCAACACAAGCATTTCCCAAATCACTTCGAAGAGCTGCAATCCGATCTTGCGCAAATAATGTACGCGGTATTTGCTGATGTCTCAATTGAACTTGAGCACAAAGTCGCATTTCGCGCCATTTATCTATCATTGGCTTCTTTGACTGAACTGACACACCATTTTCGCAATTTCAGCGAAGGATCAGTTTCAACCTTTAGAGCTTTTCCATGGGTGGTACTTTATTCAGGCGCTCACTTCAGGAAATTAAACCGATACGATAAAACACGTTGGCACTTTTGCCGAAGATCGCATCATGATGCATGTCTTCTGTGTTGTTTGCGTATAGATTGAACAAAGCATCGTAGCTGGAGGTTATTGAATCGACAGGGAAATTTGACCCAAACATGGTGCGTTCGGGCGTGAATTGCTCTATTACGGTATCAAGAATTGGACGAAGGCTTTTTTCTGTCCAATCATGTTCAAACATCCCAAGCCCTGAAAGTTTGCAGTACACATTTGGAAGCACAGACAGGGATTTAAGGTTTTCTCCCCATGCTTGGATTCCTTTGTCAGAGCGATCATATGGGGAGCCTGCGTGACACAGCGCGACTTTGGTGTTTGGCGCAGTGGATAAAACATCTGCAGTTTTCACCATCAATTCGGGCAGAAGCTGCAGATCAAAACTTAAGCCTCGATCTGCCAACTCTCTAAGCCTCTCTGCAAATAGCGGATTATCTAAAACCTCGTTCGTGCCAGTTTGCGCGTCCTCGCCCGGCGCCCGACCGATAATCTGACGAACGCCACGGACTGTGGAGAGGCTTTGTATCGCATCTAGCTGCGCATCTGCATCGGGGGCAGTTAAATCACAGAATGCGACTTGAACCATCGGCCAGAGAGGATTGGAATCTGCTATGGATTGAACCCAGCGTGCTTCTTCCAAAGGATCCGCTGCACCCACTTGAATATGCACGGATGCTTCGAAGCCATGAGCTTTGGCATCTGTTGTAAATTCATCCAGCAAATAGTTGCGTTGAATGGAAGCAGGATCACCGAAGAAACGAGGTTCCCCCTTTGCCATGAGCCAAGGGTAGTGAACGGCTGTCAAATCCCAGAGGTGGTGGTGTGCATCAATCCTCATCGTGTCGCCTCTTTGGGCGTTTCAATTCCCGTGCTGCGCTCCAAGATATCAACGCCTTGGCCTTTCCAGAAATGCAGTAGGTCGATGAAAATCCAGTTTTCCTTAAGCTTATCACCTTCGCGACGATAAAGATCGATCACACGAAACTCACCAGGTTTTCCCGTAGCCGGCATGCCCATGAAGCCGCCAGTTGGCGTGGCGACAAAGTTCGGCCAGCCAAAAAACGCACCAAAATGACCTTCACCAATCCGGCATAGATGCTTGGTTTTAGAGCGTTCGGAGAAGGATGCCCTGAAAGGACGAGAATGCTGATCCGCATAACGTGGAATGGTGTAGGTCGATCCAATCCCAGCTGGGCCCCACCAGAGCATGTCTTCATGCCAGGTGCGGCGGAGCTCTTCTTCGAGGGGCATTCCTGAATCCCATTGTCCAAGATCGCGCGCCATTTGTGCAATCACGTCCAATGTCTTTTGCCCCTCGGCAGGATCGTGATCACTAAAAAGAAGTCCGTTATGCATTAGAGGTCCAGGTTGCACGAGATGCGCACCTGTTTCGGGAGGGAAGGGGTTCTGGCCAGCTTGCATCATTAGATGGGGGATGTCGAAATACATCGCTGTCTCGGTGATCTTACCATCTTCGACCTTGTGAAAGGCTGAATAGCGAAGAAATGCGAGCTTGCCAGTTGGGCGAATGCCCAACCAGAGGCTATCAAAAAGCCCCATCAAATGACCCATTGAACACACCCAAACACCACCAGGTTCGGCATAGATGTTGTCACCAGCAAAAAAGATATCCAGGCGTCGTTGCATGCCCGAAAGGCTCTGTTTGAGGGGCTGCCAGAAGCGCTCTGCAACATCCTTTGAACCGCGAATCTCATTAAACGGATGGAACCCGCGCCAGAGCATGTCCTCTGAGCAAAATTCCGTGACAGCGCTAACAACCTCTGAAGGATGCGCAGTATCTAGCGCTTGATAGTAGTCAAGAACGAGTCGCTTTTGCTTTGTGAAGGACACGTTTTTTCCTTTGTTATTAGATGTTTGATTTGTGTTCAGCTTGTCGATGCCTCGCGAGCCACATTAATAATTGCATACGTATGCAAAAAAGTCTTGCCAGAAGTTACCCAGCAGCATTACCGTTTTGCAAACGTATGCAAAATCACCAAAAGAATCCATCAGGGGGATCACATGGCCGAAATTCAATTGCGCAACGTTGGCAAACGTTGGGGATCCTTTGTTGGTGTTGACAACTTTGATCTGACGATTGCTGACAAAGAATTTTTGGTTCTGTTGGGTCCATCAGGCTGCGGCAAAACCACTACAATGCGCATGATCGCCGGTCTTGAGGATGTCTCCGAAGGGGAGATCCTGGTTGACGGTAAGGTCGTGAACGATCTGGAGCCAAAAGATCGCGACGTGGCGATGGTGTTCCAAAGCTACGCGCTTTATCCAAATCTGAACGTCTATGAAAACATCCGCTTCCCATTGCGAGTTCGTGGCATTGATTCATCTACCCATGATGAAAAAGTACGTCGCGCCTCAGCAATGGTTGAACTGGATGACTTCCTGCATCGCAAGCCTGCAGAGCTCTCTGGCGGCCAGCGTCAGCGTGTGGCTTTGGCGCGTGCAATTGTGCGAGAGCCAAACGTCTTCTTGATGGACGAGCCGCTGTCCAACCTTGACGCTAAGCTGCGCGTATCAACCCGCGCTCAAATCAAAAACTTGAGTCACGAACTTGCAGTGACCACGATTTACGTGACGCACGATCAGATCGAAGCGATGACGCTTGCAGACCGTGTTGTTGTCATGAAGGGCGGGGTGGTTCAGCAGGTTGGTTCCCCTACCGACATATATGACAAACCGGCCAACGCCTTTGTCGCCAGCTTTATTGGCTCTCCTGCTATGAACCTTATGGATGGTGAGATGAAAGGCGGCACATTTACCGCAGACAATGTTGAGATCGCAGGTCTGGATGCACCTGATGGGCCATTGACCCTGGGATTTCGTGCAGAAGACGCTCAAGTCGTAGACAGCAAAGCTGAAATCAATGCTCCGATTTACACGATGGAACTTCTGGGCGACGCGACCATGGTGTCCGTTCGCATCGGAGGCGCGCTGATCTCGGTGAAGGCTGACAAAGCCTACCGCGCTGAGATCGATGACACCGTATCAATCCAAGTTCCAAAGGAACATTGCCATTTGTTTGACGCTCAAACAGGTGCGCGATTGGGGGGCTAACCCCCCTGCGAAACCCCGTGACTTTAAGCGGGAAATAAGGGTGCAGCCTTCGAAGATGCATCCAGAACCAACTAGGGAGAACTTGAAATGTTCATGAAGAAACTAGCACTTGCTGGAGGCATGGCGTTGCTTTCAAGCACAGCGGTCGCTGCCTGTGAAATCAACGCACGGGTGAATATCGTTGGTAACGAATTCCCAGCGATCCAAACTGTTGGCGCTGGCGCTTCCGAATGTACCGGTGGTGAAGTGTCCAAAAACCTGACTGCTGACCACCAGAAAATCAATCTGGCTGGTATGCAAGGTGACCCAGCTGAATACACATCTGCGATTGTTGCGAACTCCTCCATCGTTGCACTAATGAACGAAGACGTGATCCGTCCGCTGGACGATCTGGTCGCTGCGCATGGCGAAGGCCTTAAGAAAAACCAGTTGATCACCATCAACGGCAAAGTCATGGCGGTGGCCTTCATGGCAAACGCGCAACACCTTGTGTATCGCAAAGATGTTCTCGACCAGATTGGTGTTGAGCCTCCAAAATCTTACGAAGAGCTTTTGGAAGCAGCCAAGATGATCCGCGAAAAGGGCATCATGGAAAACCCAGTAGGCGGTGCCTATAAAGCAGGCTGGAACCTGGCGCAGGAATTCAACAACATGTTCCTCGGCTTCGGTGGTCAACACTTCGAAGCTGGTTCTGCAGTTCCAAGCGTGAACAGCGAAGCGGGCGTCCAAGCTCTGGAAATGATGAAGGCGCTATCTGAGTACATGAACCCAGACTTCCTGACACATGACTCCAACGCGACCAACGCAGAATACCGCGCGGGTAACGTTGCTCTCATGAACATGTGGGGCAGCCGTGCGGCTACGCTTGTAGAAGCAGATGGCGTTCCTCAAGAGGTTGTTGATGGTTTCGCGATTGCTGGCCCAATGACCGTTGGCGGTGGCTCCACACCTGCATCTACTCTGTGGTGGGACGGTTGGACCGTCGCGAAAAACGTCTCTGACGATGAAGCGTCATCTACCTTCAAAGCACTGACACACGCGATCCGCCCTGCAATTCTGGATGACGAAGAAACCGCGATCCAAGCAGTTTGGTTGATCGATGGCTACGACCCAACTCCAGCGGCTGAAGGTGTCTTTGCGGCGGCGCAATCCGGCACAATCCCTTACCCAATGCTCCCATTCATGGGCCTAATGCACACCGCGCTGGGCGCTGAACTGACAGACTTCATGCAGGGCAAAGAAAGCGCTGAGCAAGCTCTGAAAGACGTTGAAGCGGCTTACACCGCAGCAGCAAAAGAAAAAGGCTTCCTCTAAGAAGCCCGTCGTCGAGAGGGGGCTTTGGCCTCCTCTCAACACCCCTCTGACCTGCCGGAGCAGCCATGAAACATCGCACCTTCTTCTGGTTTTTCCTACCTACGGGCCTTGCAATGCTTTTGTTCATTGCCATGCCGTTGATCTCGATCATCTCGCAATCTCTGTTTGCACCTCATGAAGCGGTATTTGTCACAGTCGAAAACTGTGGACCGTTCGGATGTACGCAAGAAACCTCGATCGACCAGGAAGCCACCGCTGAATTGCGAGAATCTCAGCCAATGGGACGTTTCGTTGGGCTGGATGTGTATCTTGACCGAGGCCATCTCGCAGTTGCTGAGGTCGGTGAGGCATGGCGCACATCACCAACCGTCGGAGAGTTTTTCAGCACGATTTACAATCTGCCATTCTATCGTGCGATGGCCTTTACGCTGACATACACCTTTGTATGCACACCGCTTCTGATCGCACTGGGCTTTTTCATTGCGATTTCCGTGAATGCGCTGAACCGGCACTTAAAAGGCTTTGTCATCTTCTTCTCCTTGCTGCCGATGATCGTGACCCCGTTGGTTGGCTCTTTGATCCTGTTCTGGATGATCGACAGTCGCGGCGTCTTGGGGAATCTAATTTCTTACTTAGCGGACGATCCCGATCTATCGCTAAAGGCCTCTTCGCCGCTGATGTGGGTTTCTCTGATTATCTACGGGATTTGGTCTTCTGCGCCATTCGCCTTTGTTGTTTTCTATGCTGGTCTCCAGACCGTGCCACAGGACACGATTGAAGCTGCTCAGATCGACGGCGCGACACGCTGGCAGCAGATCCGATTTGTCACCATTCCGCACCTGATGCCATTGGTGACATTCGTGGCGCTCATTCAGCTTATGGATAACTTCCGCGTCTTTGAACCAATCGTGGGCTTTAGTGCTGAGGCCCATGCGACCTCGCTCAGCTGGATAATCTTCAACGACCTTGGAGGCGAAACCCAACAATTGTCGGCCGCAGCTACAACTTCGGTGCTGACGGTTATCGGTGTCGCCATTCTTCTATCGCCCGTGCTGGTACGTACATGGCGTGACTTCAAAGGACGGAGCTAATCATGTCGAGTGTTGCAACCCGTAAACCGCTGCCACTGAAAATTGCGCTTTGGGCCTTTGTTGTTGTCTGGTTGATGATGGCGGCCTTTCCATTCCTCTGGACGCTATGGGGCAGTTTCAAAGTCGAACTCGATTTCTTCTCCATTGCGGATTGGACCAATGCCCTGACCGGGGCGAATACCGAACGTACATATGGGTCACCCTTTACTGGCGTCGGCTATGAAGGTGCTTGGGCCCAAGAGGCCTTCTGGCGCAATGTGATCAACACCAGCTTCGTTTGTATCTTCGTAGTTTGTACCTCTCTGACGATCGGTACGCTGGGTGGATACGCACTTTCGCGCTCAGGTTACAAATACGTGTTTTGGCTGCTGATTATCGCTCTGATTTTTCGTGCGATCCCACCAATCACTCTGGTGTCCGGTTACCTACCTGTGTTCTTCCAATACAACGTCTGGGGCTACCTGCCGACTGCGATTATCGTTCTTGTGGCGATCAACCAGCCTTTTACTCTGTGGATGTTGCATTCCTTCTTTGAATCGATCCCGAAAGAACTGGATGAAAGCGCCAAAGTTGATGGGTGCACACAGTTCCAGGCCTTCCGTCGTGTGATCATTCCGGTGATGTGGCCAGGCGTCATCACAACTGGTCTCTTCAGCTTCCTCTTGGCTTATAACGACTTTGCTGTGACCCAGATGATCCTGAATGAAAACAATCGGACCATGATCCCAGCGATCAACGCCTTCCTCGGAACTACTCAGACCGAAGGCAATGTGATGTTTGCAGTGGCCGCTGTTGTCTCTGCGACCGCTCCGCTCTTTGTGATGGTTCTCTTTTTCCAGCGTCAGATCGTTTCCGGACTGACAGCAGGGGCCGTCAAAGGATGAGCTCGAACTCAAGACATGGCGCGATGGCGCGCCATCCTGCACTGAACAGGATGCCAAGGGATTTTCTGAAGTAAGGCGGGGTTTCCCCTCGTTCTACCCCTCTACTTCAATTCCCTTGGCATACTGAAAGGACAAACATGAAAGGCTCACGCCCAGAACAGGCCGTTCTGACAAAGGACACGGACCTGAGCAAATCTGAAGAAACCCGCGCTGTCATCGAAGGCATGGTCGACGGTCTGAACGATCACCGGATCGATGATATCGGTGAGTTTTTCAGCAAAGGGTTTCGCTGGATGGGCAACCAAGGCTGCGGCACAAAAACCGGGCTGAAGGAGTTTCAGGATAACTGGCAGCGTCCCTTCCAGGCGGCGTTCTCGGACAAGACCTGTATCGACGAAGCGCGCCTTTACATGGGCGAATGGGCGGCCGCCTTTGGCCGCCAGGAAGCCACCCACAGTGGCGAATTTCTGGGGATTGCCCCAACCGGCAAGCGGGTGGAAATCCGCTACATGGACTTCTGGAAAGTTGTCGACGGCAAGATCGTGGACAACTGGGTGAATGTGGACTTCGCCCATGTCGCCGCCCAACTGGGTGTCGATCTTTTCAATGGCCATGGCTGGGAAGCATTTGATCGTGGAGTGAAAGTGGCTCCACGTCCTGACAACTGAGGATCATTAGGATGACCATCGAATATCTGAAACGCGGCAAACCCGAAGCTGATCGTGCTGAAGACGACGCAAAAACCCGCGCAGTTGTGGAAGCCACACTGAAGGATATCGACGTACGCGGCGATGCGGCCGTTCGAGAATTGTCGGAGAAATTCGACAACTACTCTCCGGAAAGCTTCCGCCTGTCGCAGGATCAGATCGAGACGCTCATTGCATCTCTTTCTGACCGAGAACTGGCGGATATCAAGTTCGCGCAGGAACAGGTGCGCAACTTTGCCCAAGCACAAAGAGATTCGATGCTTGATATCGAAGTGGAAACGATGCCGGGTGTGATCCTGGGCCACAAGAACATTCCAGTGCAATCCGTGGGCTGCTATGTCCCGGGAGGTAAATTCCCGATGGTTGCCTCTGCCCATATGTCTGTGGCAACTGCCTCTGTCGCCGGTGTGCCACGCATCATCGCCTGCACTCCGCCGTTCCAAGGTAAGCCAAATGCGGCTGTGATCGCGGCGATGCACCTTGGCGGTGCGCATGAAATATATGTCATGGGCGGCATTCAGGCGATTGGTGCTATGGCGATCGGCACAGAGACCATTGATCCGGTCCACATGCTGGTTGGCCCAGGCAACGCCTTTGTTGCGGAAGCCAAACGGCAGCTCTTTGGTCGTGTCGGTATCGACCTCTTTGCAGGCCCGACCGAGACCATGGTTATCGCGGATGAAACCGCGGCGGACGCAGAGCTTTGCGCCACTGATCTACTGGGACAGGCAGAGCATGGCTATAACAGTCCTTGTGTGCTTCTGACCAATAGCAAGAAACTTGCGGAAGAGACCCTAGAAGAAATCGACCGCATTCTCGGTATTCTGCCAACCGCAGACACCGCACGCGTCAGCTGGGAAGAATACGGCGAAGTGATCGTTTGCGACACTTATGACGAGATGCTGGAAGTGGCGGATGACATTGCATCCGAACACGTTCAGGTCATGACCGATCGCGACGATTGGTTCCTTGAAAACATGACATGCTATGGAGCTCTGTTCCTTGGCCCACGTACCAATGTCTCTAACGGTGACAAGGTGATTGGGACCAACCACACACTGCCAACCAAAAAGGCTGGCCGCTATACGGGTGGTCTGTGGGTCGGTAAGTATCTGAAAACACACAGCTATCAGAAAGTCACCACCGATGAGGCGGCGACCCTGATCGGCGAATACGGCTCGCGTCTGTGCATGTTGGAAGGCTTTGTGGGTCACGCAGAGCAATGCAACATCCGCGTGCGCCGTTACGGCGGCATCAACGTGCCCTACGGAGAAGGTGCACCTTATCGGGACGCGGCTGAGTAAACCGCTAACACTAAGTGAAACCAATGGATCAACACAATCAAAACAAAGCGCTTTTGGCTCTGCTTAGGACGGCTTTGTATGATTTTGAACCATCTAAGGTTCAGGCGGCGATGGCTAATGTCATTGCCGCCGATGCGCTCGTGCGCCTTTGTCATCCATTTGGCGATGTGACGGGGCCAGAAGAGTTTTATGACAGCGCATTTGCAGGCTTGAACAAAGCCTGGCCCGATTTGGAACGCCGCGATTTCATCGTCGTCGCTGGACCAGATGATCAAGGTGCTGAATGGGTTGGATGCGGTGGGTATTACACGGGTACATTCTTGGCTCCATGGTTGGAAATCCCGCCAACCGGCCATCAAGCTTCCATGCGCTTTCACGAATTTTACCGTTTTGAGGATGGCAAAATCGCTGAGGTTCAAGCCATCTGGGATATCCCAGAGGTCATGATGCAAGCCAATGCCTGGCCGCTGGCACCATCTTTGGGCCGTGAATGGTTGGTACCGGGACCGGCCCTGCAAAATGGGCTTGTCGGTGCTCCTCGTAACGAGGAGGAAAGCAACGCTTCCTGTCGGCTGATCATGGACATGCTCAAACACCTCGTGCGGTACCCGTCGCAGGGTGGGCCTGAGGTTATGGAATTCGATCGGTTCTGGCACCCTAATGTCAGCTGGTATGGACCTGCGGGAATTGGTTCCGCGCGGGGCATGTCTGGGTTCAGAAACTGGCACCAAATCCCATTCTTGGCAGCGATGCCAGACCGCGGGCAGTACCAAGACGAAATCACCCATCACTTCTTTGGCGACGGCCCATATGCCGCTGTAACTGGGTGGCCCAATATGGCACAGACTCATTCGGCTGATGGCTGGCTGGGCTTGCCTCCTACCGGGAAAAAGATCACGCTGCGATCATTGGACTTCTGGCGGGTTGAGAACGGAAAAATCCGAGAAAACTGGGTGCTGGTCGATCTATTGGACGTTTACAAACAATTGGGCACTGATGTTTTTGCGCGTATGCGCGAATTCAACAAAGCCCGTAATTTGGGATCAATCACCGTGCCCACAGGAATGGATGCATGACCGAGCTACCTAAAACCCCATCCTTTGACCTTAGCGGTAAAAAGGTTCTTGTCACCGGCGCGTCCTCAGGTATTGGGCTCGGCTGTGCTGTGGCCGTAGCCGAGGCAGGGGCGCAGACCTATTGCGCGGCGCGCGGGGCGGAGCGGCTAAACGAGGCCGTGGCAGCGATGATTGACGCGGGGTACGAAGCTTATGCTTTGACACTGGATCAAGGCGACGTCACTGCGCTTTCAGGCGTTATGGCGCAGCATGCATTTGATGTTGTCGTCAATTCAGCGGGTATTGCGCGTCATAGCGCGTCCATCGACACCACTGAAGAAGACTATGACGCGGTTATGCATGTGAACCTCCGCTCTGCCTACTTCCTGTCCGCGCGCGCAGCCAAAGCGATGATCGCGGCTGGGAAGCCCGGCTCAATCATTCACATTTCCAGCCAGATGGGTCACACCGGAGGCATCGACCGCGCACTTTATTGTGCGGGTAAACATGGCCTTGAAGGTATGATCAAATCCATGGCCATGGAGTGGGGCAAGCAGCGTATCCGCATCAATTCGATCTGCCCGACCTTCATTCGCACCCCGTTTACCGAGCCGACTTTTGCGGACCCGGAGCGCGTGAATTGGATCATGAGCAAGATCAAACTAGACCGCGTTGGCGAGGTGGAAGACATTATGGGGGCGGTGCAATATCTGGCGTCGGATGCCTCTGCTATGGTCACTGGCACATCACTGCTAATTGACGGAGGTTGGACAGCCGGCTGATGAAGGAAAAGGTCACATCGCTTCAGGTGGCCCGTCGTGCAGGGGTCAGCCAATCGGCTGTTTCTCGTGTTTTCACGCCTGGAGCATCTGTGTCTAAAAAGACCGCTGAAAAGGTTCGCGAGGCTGCAAAGGATTTGGGCTATCGGCCGAATGTTTTAGCCCGCGCTATGGTCAAAGGCAAAAGCCGCATCATCGGGTTGGTTGTCGCCTACCTCGAAAACTTCTTCTATCCGGAGACATTGGAAAAACTGTCCAATGCTTTGCAGGAACAGGGCTATCACGTGCTGGTTTTCATGAGCAAACAAACGGCTCAGAACGTCGATGGCGTGATGGAGGAAATTCTCGATTATCAGGTGGATGGTATCGTAATGGCCTCTGTGGCCATGTCCTCAGATATCGCTTCGCGTTGTGCGCAAGCCGGTGTTCCCATTGTGCTCTTTAACCGAAGCCAGGACATTGAGGGTATTACTTCAATCACTTCGGACAATTATGCCGGTGGTCGAAAAATTGCGGAGTTCCTTGTGGCTGGTGGCCATGAGCGCATCGGCTATATCGCCGGTTGGGACGGAGCGTCCACCCAACGGGATCGTGAAGCTGGATTTCGAGCGGCTTTGCAAGATGCCGGGCGTGAAATCTTTTCGCGCACAGTCGGGGATTTTCACAGCGATAAAGCGCGTGAAGCAGCGCGAGAAATGTTCGATGTACCAGCCGATCAGCGCCCGGATGCAGTGTTTGTCGCCAATGATCATATGGCCTTTGCTGTGATGGATGTGATCCGCCATGATTTGGGCCTGCGCGTGCCCGAAGATGTGTCTGTCGTGGGGTATGACGACGTGCCGCCGGCCGCATGGCGAGGCTATGATTTAACCACCATGCGCCAGCGCGCAAATACGATGGTGGAAGAAACCGTGGATGCGCTAATGGAGCACATTCAATCACCAGAAACAGCTTGCCCGCGCAGGGTCGCCATCGATGGCCCGCTCGTGGTGCGAAGTTCGGCCCGTATTCCCGCGGGCTGGCCCAAAGATAAGAGTACGACATGAAGGGTTTCGATCCCAAGTTCAAAGACTTCCCGGATTATATAATCGGGATCACCAAGGAGATCTGGGAAGATCGTGGACTGGCCACGCTGCATGAATACTATGCCAAAGACATCGTTGTGCGCATGCCAGGATCGGTCTCGACGGGCAATCAGGGGGTCATCGGCGCAACCGCACAGACATTGGCAGAATTCCCTGATCGGACATTGTTTGGCGAAGATGTAATCTGGTCCGGTACTCCGGAAACGGGCATGCTGAGCTCTCATCGTATCCTATCAACGGCAACTCATCTGGGAGATGGCGCCTTTGGAAAGGCGACCGGGAAACCTCTGCGCTATCGTATCTTAGCCGACTGCCATGCAGTGAATAACGCAATTAATGATGAATGGTTGATCCGCGACAACAGCGCGGTCGTGCGCCAGATGGGCTGGGATCCGGTTGAGTTCGCCCGTGATCAGATCGCTCGCGAAGGCGGACCTGATGCCTGTGTGAAACCACTGACGCCTGCCAGCGATATCGAAGGGCCCTATAAAGGCACCGGGAATGACAATGAATGGGGTGAGCGCTACGCCGACATTTTGAACCGTATCATGTCAGCCGATTTCTCGGTCATCCCGCAGGAATATGACCGAGCAGTGCAAGGTGAGTATCCGGGTGGTGATACGGGCCATAGCTGGGGCGCTGTCGATCAGTTCTGGATGGGTTTGCGGGCTTCCTTCCCGAACGCGACTTTCAAGGTCGAACACCAGATCGGTCGCGACGATCCAATGATGCCACCTCGCGCTGCTATCCGTTGGAGCCTGCAAGGTAAACACGACGGTTGGGGGGTGTTTGGTGCGCCGACTGGTAAAGATGTTTACGTTCTGGGCATCAGCCATGCGGAGTTCGGTGCTTTGATTTCTGGTGAGCCTAAAATCCGTCGCGAATATACGCTGTATGACGAAGTGGCCATCTGGAAACAGATCCTGCTGCAAACCGGAGACCTATGATGGGCGCAGCCCTGACATATCAAACCCTGAACAAAGGGGTGCATGAAACCCGTGCTACGCGGCGGTTCCATATGTTCCGCCAAAGTCTGCGCTCTAGACGGTTGAACCTGCACCCGCCGGGATGAGGCGTGTCTCCATTTTGGAAACGCGCAACCATCTGAAATTCATTAGGAATACTGAAATGTCCAAATCATCCATTCAAAGCCGCATCGTTCGTTATGGTGAGCTGAAACCTTGTAAAACAGCCTTTATCGACGCTCACACACCGGGCAGCGATCAGAAAGAAAACTTCACCATTATCGGTGGGGGCGTCTCTGAAAGTCCAGACCAGCACGTCCATATCACCGACAAGATCGGCTTTAATATTGGTGCGGCAGGTCAACCTCCGAAATGCCGTAACTCTCTGCACTCCCATACAACTGCCGAGGTGTTTTTTGTGGCCAAGGGACGCTGGCGCTTCTTCTGGGGGCGTTATGGCACAGCGGGTGAGTTCATCGCTGAAGAAGGCGACATCTTTAACATCCCAACAGGCATTTTCCGCGGCTTTGAGAACGTAGGGCAGGACTATGGGATGATCATGTCCATGCTGGGCGGCGATGATGCTGGTGGCGGCGTGACATGGGCACCTCAGGTGATCGAAGACGCGCAAGCACATGGCCTGATGTTGGGTGACAATGGTGTGCTCTACGACAGCAAAAAAGGCGAAGAACTGCCGCACAATGTGCGTCCAATGCCACTGCTGACAGAGGAAGAACTCAAAGACTATCCAGAAGTGCCCGTCGAAGACGTCATCGGGTCTTATGTCGCGCGCTACTGGGATTTGATGGCGCTGTCCTCTAATAAACCTGCTGTTGTGATCGGCGAAAATGGCGTGATCAAGGATAAGCCAGGTTTTGAGGTCGACTTCCTGTCACGTGGCTCAAGCACATCAGACGTGGTGAAGGCCAAGAAACCCGTGGTCCTGATGCCTGCCAGCGGCCACTGGAAAGTGCGCGTTGAAGACGTTGAAACCACCATTTCAAGCGGCGACACGGTTCTGGTTCTGGACGGCGAAAGCTATTCGATTGAACCATCCATGACAGGCGACGCGGGTCTCTATCGCATCACCGCTACCGACGATCCAGCCGGCGCCACTTGGACTGGTAACTAAACGCAAGAAGGGAGAGCCCATATGGCCAAGATCCAAACATCCCATGTGGGCTCTTTGCCCCGCACCCAAGAAGTGGTCGATTTCATTTTCGCGCGTGAAAAGGAACAGCCCTACGACCAATCTGCGTTCGACAGCTGCATGACATCAGCCGTGTCTGAAACCGTACGCAAACAGGTCGAGGCGGGTGTTGATATTGTCAGCGACGGTGAAACCTCCAAGATTTCCTACGCGACCTACGTCAAAGATCGCTACACAGGTTTCTCCGGTGACAGCCCGCGTAATGCACCTGCGGACCTCAAGATGTTCCCAAGTTTTCTACAGCGCCTTGCGGATGACGGTGGCACACCGACCTACGCGCGCCCAATGTGCACGGGTGAGGTGACATCGAAGGGTACCAATGATCTTGAGAACGACATCAATAACCTCAAGGCCGCAATGGAGGCCCATGGCGCTACCCGTGGGTTCATGAATGCGGCGTCTCCAGGGGTTATTTCTCTGTTCCTGCAAAACAGCCACTACAAAAATCGCGAGGCTTATCTGGCGGCTTTGGCGGATGCCATGAAAGACGAATACGAGACCATCGTGGCTTCTGGTCTGGATCTGCAACTGGATTGCCCAGACTTGGCGCTGTCACGCCATATGCTCTTTGCTGACATGAGCGACGAGGAGTTTCTCAAGGTCGCCAATATGCACGTGGAAGCGCTGAACCACGCGCTGCAGAACGTGCCGTCTGACAAGGTCCGTGTGCACATCTGTTGGGGCAACTACGAGGGTCCGCATTGCTGCGACATTCCGATGGACAAGGTATTCACCACGCTGATGTCCACCAAGGCGCAGTATCTGCTCTTTGAAACCTCCAACCCGCGCCACGCCCATGAATGGGCCGTGTTCAAAGATCGCAAGGCCGAGATCCCGGATGATAAAGTGCTGGTGCCGGGTGTTGTGGATACAACCACCAACTTCATCGAGCACGAAGAACTAGTTGCGCAACGGATCGAACGATTTGTGGACATCGTGGGCGCGGATCGCGTGATCGCGGGCTCTGACTGTGGCTTTGGCACTTTCGCAGGCTTTGGGGCTGTCGAACCTGACATCGCCTACGCCAAGCTGAAAGCGCTGTCTGATGGTGCGGCTCTGGTATCGGAGCGCCTGTGACCCCAATCGTCTTTCTGCCGGGAATGATGTGTGATGCGCGGCTTTTTGGGCCGCAAATCAATGCGTTTTCTGGCCGGCATCCAGTCATGTGCCACCCTTTGGTAGGGCAGGACACGATCGAAAGCCTAGCCGCTCAAATCTTGGCAGCGTCGCCTCAGCGGTTCGCACTTGCAGGGTTATCCATGGGCGGCATCGTTGCCATGGAAATCCTGCGCCTTGCTCCCGATCGGGTGGAACGCGTGGCTTTGCTTGATACCAATCCGCTGGCAGAGAAAGACGAAGTTAAACGCGGTCGCATACCTCAGATCGAAGCCGCAAAGGCAGGAGAGCTGCGCCGTGTGATGCGAGACGAAATGAAACCTAACTATCTATCGGATGGTCCAAACCTTGGTGCCATACTTGATCTTTGCATGGCCATGGCCACTGATCTCGGCTCAGAGGTTTTTGTGGATCAATCCAACGCGCTTGCATCCCGTCCAGATCAGACAGAGACGTTGAAATCTTTCAACGGCCCTGCGCTGGTTCTGATGGGCGAAGACGATGCGCTTTGTCCTTTGGATCGCCATAGCTTGATGCATGAATTGCTGCCCCAAAGTCAGCTTGAGATCGTCAAAAAGGCAGGTCATCTGCCCACCCTTGAACAACCTGAACAGACCAACGCGGCCCTGCGCCGCTGGTTGGAGCGCTAATATGACACCATCTCTTCTAAAGTTGCTGCAATCCGTAGATACACCAACTGTCTGCAACGCCATCGAAGTAGCGCAGGGTAAACGCGGCTTTAACAATTTCACGCGCGGTACCATGCTCTGCTCAGCGCCAGAAGAGGGGGCCATCGTGGGGTTCGCGCGCACAGCAAAGATCGCTGCGGTGAATCCACCGACAGAGGCCCCCGAAGTGATCAAAGAACGCCGTATGGCCTATTACAAGCATATGGCCACCGGGGCTCGTCCGGCGATTACTGTAATTGAAGACATGGATTTTCCAGATTGCATCGGAGCTTTCTGGGGAGAGATCAACACGACAGTTCACAAAGGGTTTGGCATTGCTGGCACGCTGACAAACGGCGTCATGCGTGACCTCGGGGACGTACCGGAAGGCTACCCTGTCATTGCGGGGTCAGTTGGCCCAAGCCACGGGTTCGTTCATGTGAAAGAGATAGGAACGCAGGTCGAGATTTTCGGTCTAAATGTCAAAGATGGGGATCTTGTACATGCCGATCAGCACGGGGCGGTCGTGATCCCTGAGGACGTTGTGCCGAATTTGGAAGCCGCGATTAACAAACTGCTTTCGACAGAGGGCATCATCCTCGATGCAGCGCGGGCAGATGATTTCGACTTTGAAAAGTTCGCTGAAGCTTGGTCAAAATTCGAGCGCGCGCGCACCTGATGGAATTCTTTTCATGAAGCTGGCGTCTTTTCACTCGGTTTGAGATTTTACATTCTGGTTCGCTCAAAGAGGCACCAATATGGCCACTTCATCAAGGCTTAGGTGCAATCTGTGAATTTTTTAGAAACGATGACCCTCAGACATCGAATGGTTTTTTGAGGCCGCGACTTATTCAAATCCATTTAAAGAATAGGGTCGAAAGACCGCTCGAAATCGTCCTGATGAATCGTGGATCAGGCTGGGTTAAGACGGGTCCAAAGGTTGCCTGTCAAAATCAGTGTGACGCTTTGCCGCAATGCAGAAATAGTCGACTGTCTCACTCCGTTCATGTTGTTGGGAGTTGTTACACATACGCTGCGCGTTTGCTTGCGGGCTAACTCTACGTAAATACAACAAAAACACGGCGATTGAAAATTAATTTACTAATTTAGTCCGTTGGTATTTGTATATATTTACAATTCTGTCAAAGAATTTCCTCCGAGCCATTAATTATTCAGTTTCGCTGCCTAGAATGCGCCCAGCACTGTTTTTGAGAATGCCTCACCGGCGTTTTCAATTGCAGCATAGGGAGGAAAATTAGTGACACTTGATGATAATCAGTATGCCGCAGATCCGTCTGCAAATCGCAATTCAAAGCCCGAAGTAACGGCGGATGTCTATGCTTCGATGTATGGTGAATCCGTATCCAATCCGGAAGGATTTTGGGCGGAACACGGTCAGCGGATTGACTGGATCAAGCCGTTCACCAGGGTGAAGAACACATCCTTTGAACCGGGCAATATCGACATACGCTGGTTTGAAGACGGTACGCTGAACGCTTCCGCGAACTGCATCGACCGTCATTTGGCGACGCGCGGTGATCAGACAGCGATCATCTGGGAGCCGGATGACACATCCAAGCAAGACCCACTACACATCACCTATAACGACCTGCACCGGTCCGTCAGCAAGATGGCAAATGTTCTGAAGAACCTCGGTGTCAGCAGAGGCGACCGGGTTATCATCTACCTCCCGATGATCCCGGAAGCCGCCTATGCCATGCTGGCATGTGCTAGAATTGGCGCCATTCATTCCATCGTATTTGCCGGTTTCTCCCCGGACGCGCTCGGGGCGCGGATCAACGGATGTGACGCGAAACTTGTGATCACCGCGGACTTCGCCCCCCGAGGCGGACGAGAAACCCCTCTGAAATCCAACACCGACACAGCGCTCCTGCAGTGCAAAGACGACGTGAAGTGCCTCGTGGTGAAACGCACTGGCGGCCAGACCACCTGGACGGATCGGGACCACGATTACAACGCGCTGGCGGAAGCTGCATCTGACGAGTGCCCAGCCCAAGAGATGAACGCCGAGGATCCGCTGTTCATTCTCTACACCTCCGGCTCCACGGGTCAGCCTAAGGGCGTTGTGCACACCACGGGCGGCTACATGGTTTATGCGTCGATGACGCATCAGTACACCTTTGATTATCAGGATGGTGATGTCTTCTGGTGTACGGCTGATGTGGGCTGGGTCACCGGCCACAGCTACATCGTCTATGGCCCGCTGGCCAATGGCGCGACCACGATCATGTTTGAAGGCGTGCCAACTTTCCCAGATGCGGGTCGCTTCTGGGAAGTCTGTGAGAAACACAAGGTCAATCAGTTCTACACAGCGCCTACTGCAATCCGTGCCCTGATGGGGGCGGGCAACGAATGGGTTGAGAAATACGACCTGTCCGATCTGCGCGTGCTTGGTTCCGTTGGTGAGCCAATCAACCCGGAAGCCTGGAACTGGTACAACGAGGTTGTCGGCAAAGGGAACTGCCCGATCGTCGACACTTTCTGGCAGACCGAAACCGGCGGTCACATGCTGACGCCTCTGCCGGGCGCAACCGAGTTGAAACCTGGCTCTGCCCAGCAGCCGTTCTTTGGGGTGCAACCTGTTGTACTGGAACCGACTTCAGGTGAAATCGTCGAAGGCAACGGTGTTGACGGTGTTCTCTGCATGAAGGACAGCTGGCCGGGTCAGATGCGCACCGTCTGGGGCGACCACGAACGCTTCGAGAAGACCTATTTCAGTGACTACAAGGGTTACTACTTCTCCGGTGACGGTTGCCGTCGCGACGAAGATGGCGACTACTGGATCACCGGTCGCGTCGATGATGTGATCAACGTATCAGGTCACCGCATGGGCACCGCCGAGGTCGAAAGCGCACTGGTTGCACACGCGAAAGTGGCCGAAAGCGCTGTGGTGGGCTATCCGCATGACGTGAAAGGGCAGGGCATCTACGCCTATGTCACCCTGATGAATGGCGAAGAGCCCTCTGACGCGCTGCGCAAAGAGCTCGAAACCTGGGTTCGCACCGAAATCGGCCCGATTGCCAAGCCGGACCTCATTCAATGGGCACCCGGTCTCCCCAAGACCCGCTCTGGCAAGATCATGCGTCGCATCCTGCGCAAGATCGCTGAGGATGACTTTGGCTCTCTGGGCGACACCTCTACGCTGGCTGATCCCTCCGTTGTGGACGATCTGATTGAAAACCGCATGAACAAGGCGGACGCGTAGTGGACGGCGCGACGACACCTACAGCGGCGACTGTCTTGATTTTGCTTGGCCCTCCCGGGGCCGGCAAAGGCACGCAGGCGCGGATGCTGGAAGAAAAATTTGGGCTGGTTCAACTGTCTACCGGTGATCTGCTGCGCGAAGCCGTGGCGGCAGGTACCGACGCGGGTAAAGCCGCAAAGGCCGTGATGGAAGCAGGCGATCTTGTCAGCGATGACATTGTGATTGCCATTCTGCGGGACCGCCTGGAAGAACCTGATTGCGCCAAAGGTGTGATCCTGGATGGCTTCCCACGCACGACTGTGCAGGCAGACGCATTGGGCGCGCTTCTGGAAGAGCGTGGTCAGTCTGTGAATGCAGCCATCAGCATGGAAGTGCAGGACGCGGCCATGGTGGATCGCATTTCCGGCCGCTTCACCTGCGGGAACTGCGGCGAAGGCTATCACGACACATTCAAACCAACGGCAATGTCCGGCACCTGCGACAAATGCGGGTCAACCGAGATGAAACGCCGTGCCGATGACAACGCGGAAACTGTTGCGCAACGGCTTGACGCCTACCACGCCCAGACCGCGCCGCTCATTGCCTATTACGAACGCTCCGGTGCGCTGTCGCGCATCGACGCTATGGGAGCGATTGAGGAGATCGCTTCAAACCTGAGCCAAGTGGTGACGAAAGTCACCGCCTAATGGCTTACAAAAACAGACCTTTTAAGGGTCGGTTGGAAAAGGAAGGAGGGGCCATTCCATGTCCCAAAATGATGACAACAACGCGTATTGGGCCGCCAATATGCGTCTTATTAAGATCAGCCTCGTGATTTGGGCGCTGGTCTCTTTCGGGTTCGGGATTATCCTGCGCCCCATGCTGTCGGGAGTCACCATCGGTGGGTCTGACCTTGGTTTCTGGTTCGCCCAGCAAGGGTCCATCCTGGTCTTCTTGGCGCTGATTTTCTTCTACGCCTGGCGCATGAATGCCTTGGATCGTGAACACGGCGTAGACGAGGAATAAAACGATGGATCAGTTTACACTCAACCTGCTGTTTGTGGGCGCGTCCTTTGCGCTTTACATCGGCATCGCGATCTGGGCCCGTGCGGGTTCCACATCTGAATTCTACGCTGCGGGTCGCGGCGTTCACCCTGTCACCAACGGTATGGCGACAGCGGCGGACTGGATGTCTGCGGCGTCCTTCATCTCGATGGCGGGCCTCATTGCCTTCACCGGCTATGACAACTCTTCCTTCCTGATGGGTTGGACCGGTGGTTACGTTCTGCTGGCACTGCTTCTTGCACCTTACTTGCGTAAGTTCGGCAAGTTCACCGTGTCTGAATTTATCGGTGATCGTTTCTATTCCCCAACTGCACGTCTGGTAGCTGTGATCTGTCTGCTGGTGGCTTCCATCACTTACGTGATCGGTCAGATGCAGGGTGTGGGCATTGCCTTCGGTCGTTTCCTTGAAATTGACGCCTTCTGGGGTCTGCTGCTTGGTTCCTGTGTGGTTTTCGCATACGCGGTTTTTGGTGGCATGAAAGGTGTGACATACACTCAGGTGGCGCAGTACTGCGTTCTGATCACTGCTTACACTATCCCAGCGGTCTTCATCTCTTTGCAGCTGACAGGTACACCAATCCCGGCTCTGGGTCTCTTTGGTGAGCACTCTGCATCTGGCGAGCCACTGCTTCAGAAGCTGGACCAAATCGTCACCGATCTGGGCTTTAAAGAGTACACAGCGGCGCACGGTTCCACCATCAACATGGTTCTGTTCACCCTGTCTCTGATGATTGGTACAGCGGGTCTGCCACACGTGATCATGCGCTTCTTTACCGTTCCTAAGGTATCTGACGCACGTTGGTCTGCGGGCTGGACACTGGTCTTCATTGCGTTGCTTTATCTGACAGCTCCGGCTGTGGGTGCGATGGCGCGTTTGAACATCTCTGACCTGATGTGGCCAAACGGCACTGAAGGCGAGGCGGTCAGCGTAGAGCAGATCGAAACCGCGCCTGAATATGCCTGGATGGCGACTTGGCAGAAAACCGGTCTGCTCGACTGGGAAGACAAGAACGGCGACGGCAAGATCCAGTACTACAACGACAAGAGTGCTGATCTGCAAGCCAAAGCCGAAGCAAACGGCTGGCAAGGGAACGAGCTGACCAAGTTCAACCGTGACATTCTGGTTCTTGCGAACCCAGAAATCGCAAACCTGCCTGGCTGGGTAATCGGTCTGGTGGCTGCGGGTGGTCTGGCAGCAGCGCTGTCTACCGCCGCGGGTCTGCTCTTGGCGATTTCCTCTGCTGTGTCTCACGACCTTCTGAAAGGTCAGCTGACACCGAATATGTCAGAGAAGAATGAACTTCTGGCGGCACGTCTCTCCATGGCGGCAGCAATTGTTGTGGCGGTTCTGTTGGGTCTGAACCCTCCAGGCTTCGCAGCGCAAACCGTGGCCTTGGCCTTCGGTCTGGCGGCAGCCTCGATCTTCCCGGCGCTGATGATGGGTATCTTCTCCACCCGCATCAACAACTCCGGCGCGGTCGCAGGTATGCTGGCAGGTCTGGTTGTGACACTGCTCTACATCTTCCTGCACAAAGGTTGGTTCTTTGTTCCAGGCACAAACAGCTTCACAGATGCTGATCCGCTGCTTGGCCCAATCAAATCCACCTCCTTTGGTGCCATTGGTGCTCTGGTGAACTTTGTTGTGGCGTACTTCGTGTCCGGCGCGACCAAAGAAACACCACAAGAGATCAAAGACCTGGTTGAGAGCGTACGTATCCCACGCGGCTCCGGCGCAGCTGTCGAAGGTCACTAAAAACCACGAACACCGCTGCCCTTTGGTGGCGGTGTTCCCCCTTACACTTATCGAATTTGATCCTGCTCAACCTCAATTGACAGGATATGTGCCAGAAGGGCCAAGTGATGTCTCTTCCTACAAATCTGACTCAGTTTCTCGCATCTGTGCATCCTTACGACAGCTTGCCTGAACGTGATCTGACGGCCTTGGCACAGGCCTGTCAGGCGCAAGAATTCTCTGCCGAAGAGGTTGTTTACTCCGTCGGTGATACGGCGACGCACCTCTACATTATCGCGAGCGGAGAAGTTGAGATCACCGATGAGATCGGTGTGCAGCTGTCTTTGCTAGGTCCGCGCAACTCATTTGGCGAGCGCGCCTTGCTTCGCGGAGAATCCTCCAGCCGCACGGCTACGGTTGTTTCTGAGACAACGCTCATCGCCGTTCCGATGGACCAGTTTTATGCGCTGATCAAAGCGCACAGCGCGGTTGGCAAGTTCTTTGATCGCCGCCGCCCACCAGCGCCCGCGCAGACTGACCCGACCACAACGCCAGTGAAACGCTGGATGACACCAAACCCCGTGACCTGTACGCCGGACACGCGCATCCGAGATGCAGCCCGCATCATGCGTGAGCGCCACATCTCGACAATCTGCATCACAGATGGCGCGAATTTCTTAGGTCTGGTGACCCTGCGCGATATGAATGGTCGCGTGATAGTTGAAGGCAAAGACACCGCCGACGCGATCGCTGAGATTGTGACCGAGGAAGTCCTGACGCTTGCATCAGACGAATTGGTAACAGATGCATTGCATTTGATGGTGGAGCAGGGCGTCGGCAGCATTCCGATTTTGGACGACGGTCAGCTTGTGGGCATTATCACCAAAACCGATCTGACGCGGGCACAAGCCGTGACCTCGGCGGATCTGGTTGGGCGCATTGCCAAGGCTGAAACCGCTGAACAGATGGCAAGCGTGACCATTGAAATCCCGCAGTTGCTTGTGCAGTTGGTAGACGCCGGAAACCGGCACGAGGTTGTGACCCGGCTGATCACGGATATTGCCGATACAGCGACCCGGCGCTTGCTTGCATTGGCAGAAGAAAAGCTGGGCAAGCCTCCTGTGCCATATGTCTGGCTCGCCTGCGGCAGTCAGGGGCGGCAAGAACAGACCGGTGTATCCGATCAAGACAACTGCCTGATCCTGTCAGATGAATTTACCGAGGCTGACATGCCGTACTTTGCGGCGCTCGCCAAATTTGTCAGCGATGGATTGGAGACCTGCGGCTACTTCTATTGCCCCGGTGACATGATGGCGACCAACCCGCGCTGGTGTCAGCCGATTTCTGTCTGGCGAGACTATTTCCAAGGCTGGATCGCCACGCCAAATCCCGAAGCCCAGATGCTGGCCTCGGTCATGTTTGATTTACGGGCTATTGGTGGCGACGAAAGCCTCTTTGGTGATCTTCAGAAAGACACGTTGAAGGCTGCGGCTAAGAACTCGATCTTCACGGCCCATATGGTGTCAAACTCCCTGAAGCATCACCCGCCGCTTGGCCTGCTGCGCGGCTTGGCGACGATCCGGTCTGGCGACCACCGCAATCAATTGGACCTCAAACACAACGGGGTCGTACCGGTTGTCGATCTGGGTCGCATCTATGCTTTGGAGGGGCAATTGACCCAAGTGTCGACACGTGCGCGCCTGGAGGCCGGTGTGCGTCGCGGGTTGCTTTCCAAGTCGGGTGGCGATGATCTGCTGGATGCCTATGACCTCATCGCCATGACACGATTGAAACATCAGGCTGCTCAGATAAAGTCAGGTCAGAAACCGGACAACTACCTTGATCCCTCCGATCTCTCAGATTTCGAGCGCAGCCATCTGCGCGATGCTTTTGTGGTTGTCAAAACCATGCAGTCAGCCGCGGGATCAGGCAAAGGCGCGTTAGGATAGCCCATGTTTATTGAACTTATCGCAACCATCTTTGCTGGTATCGCCTGCGCGGGCGTGGCCATGGTGCTGAACATCCTGACCGGTCGACGACTGCCGAAATGGGTGATGCCGATTGCGGCTGGTGCGGGCATGATCGGCATGACGATTTCCAACGAATACACTTGGTTTGATCGCACTGCCGAACGCCTGCCGGAAGGCGTGGAAATCGCCACGATGATTCATGAAGAAAGCTGGATCCGACCTTGGACGAAGGTCTTGCCCTATACAAAGCGCTTTGTCGCCGTTGATATAGCAACGCTTCGTAAAAACGAAAACCTCCCGGCGCAGAGACTGGCTGACCTTTATTTCTTCGGGCGCTGGTCACCGGTAAGTCAAGCACCAATGCTGTTTGACTGCCAGAAGTCCCGATCAGCGCTACTGATTGATGGCGCAGAATTTGGTGCCGATGGAACGGTGACCAATGCAGATTGGCAAGCGATGGAGGCAGAAGATCCAATTCTAACAATGGTTTGTAAGGCCTGACCATGCTCGGACACCTTTCCCTTCGCTTTCGGATTTTCCTCTTCTTCGGTCTCATGGCCACCGGAGCTGTCATATTGGCGGGGGTAGCGTTGACATTCGCTTGGTCTCGGTCAGAGCAGGCGCTTCCAACCGCGCCCTTTACGACAGCCTTCTTTATATTTGCCTTTTTGAACGTGGGATTTCTAACGGGAATCTGGTTTCTCTTTGACGAGCATGTTGCGCGCCCAATTGATCAACTTTCAACCAATTTGCGTCTGCGTGCACAGGCCGGGGTCGATGCGGAAATCACCGATGAGTCTGCGCGGTATCTGGGTGATTTGGCCCCCGCAGCTCGCGCTGTCTCGCAGGCGATGGATGCGTCGCTGGAAGTTATCCAGTCGAATGTCTCTCAGGAAACCGTGCAGCTTCGAAAAGAACGGCAGCGCCTTACTGCACTGCTGAGTGAAATTCCTATCGCAACAATTCTCGTAAATGCGATGGGAGAGATTGTTCTTTATGATACGCAGGCCGCGGATATCCTTGCGCAGATCGCACCGCCACGCCTTAAGGCTCAATTGTCGGACTACTTTGACCCTGCTGCCATTGAAGATGCGAAATCCTGCCCGCAGAGCAGGGCTGGCAATTCATCATTTGCATTGCAGGATGTTCATCACCAAACAACATTCAATGCACGATTGAAGCCTCTGGGTGACGATGGCGATATGATCTTCATTGATCTTGAACGAGGCGTGACTGAAGCCGATAGTGCGCGCCCGCTCGTTTTCGATTTCGACCTGCTTGAAAGCCGGGCTGCGGCAGACCTTCAAAACACAGCGCTTTCAGACCTTTCGCTGGTAGTCTTTGATACGGAAACCACGGGGTTGTCGGTTAAAGAAGACGCGATTGTGCAGATTGCTGCCATTCGCATCCTTAACGGGCGCATCATCGAGGGGGAGCACATAGACGCCTACGTCAATCCAGATCGCGCCATTCCTGCCGCATCCACACGCATTCATGGGGTGACGGACGCGGATGTAGCGAATGCCCCGGATATCACTAAGGTAGGACTAGACTTCCACAAGTTCGCTCGTGATGCTGTACTGGTTGCCCATAATGCCCCCTTTGACATCGGGCTTTTGCGTCAACAAGAGCAACGGATCGGGGTCAAATGGGATCACCCTGTGCTCGACACGGTACTGCTATCGGCAGTGGTTTTCGGCACGACTGCAGATCACACGCTCGACGCTCTCTGTGAGCGACTATCGATCACAATTCCTAGCGAACTGCGCCACACTGCGCTGGGCGATGCCAAAGCAACGGCTGAAGCAGTCCTGAAACTCCTCGCGTTGTTGCAGGGCAAAGGAGTCACAACCTTCGGTGATCTTTTGCAGGAAACCCGACGGCATTCGCGACTTCTGAATGATCTCAATGAAGACAGGGTGATCGCTTAGCGCATCATCCTGCACGTGAGCGATTTAGTGCAAGTCTGATGTCAGGCAAGGTGAGGTAGGGGGCTGACCGTCCGATTTCCAGCCGTCCTGAAGCATTCAATGACTTCTAAGAAGGAAATTCGGATTTAGTTGGCATCACCTTTTGAGACAGCTCAACAAGTTCAATGACCGAGCCGATCTCCAGCTTTTCGAGGATGCGCGCGCGATGATGGTCCACCGTTCTAGGAGAGATATCCAACGCACGTCCAATCTCCTTGCTGGCGGTGTTGGATGGGTGCTCCATCATGAATACCGCAACTTCTTTTTCGCGGGACGTGAGGCGTTCAAATCGTTCTTTGGCATCGTTTTGTTCCGAAGCCTGCTGCCGCATCTGCTGGTCGCGTTCGAACGCCGCCTGAATGCAAGCGACGAGATCATTCTGACGGAAGGGTTTTTCCAGAAAGTCGATTGCCCCGGCTTTCATGGCTTGGACCGTCTCAGGGATGCCGCCATGGCCCGAAATAAAAATGACTGGAAGCGTAATTTCCGTCTCATTCATGTAGGATTGAAGTTCCAGCCCGTTGATCTCGGGCAGGCCATAGTCCAACACCAAACAGCCTTGTTGCTCTTTGTGGTACTGATCAAGAAAATGCCTTGCGGATTCAAAGGCGACAACCTTAAAGCCGCGCTTTGTGAGCGCGCGGGACAAAGTTGTGCGGACGTCCTCTTCATCATCCACAAGAAAAACCACTGATTGATCCATAGGTGTTTCCAAGCCAGTTACATAATGAGCAATTTACGGGGCATCTCTGGGAATGGTAAAGCAGAAGCTCGTATTGCCCGGTTCGTTTTCATCAAGCCACAATCTACCGCCATTAGTTTCAATGATCGTTCGGCTGATAGAGAGCCCCAGCCCCATTCCGCCTTCTTTACTGGTTTGGAACTGCTTAAAAAGCTTCACGCTTTCGGGAACACCTGGCCCAGTATCCGTGACACGAACTTTCAAAACATCGCCCTCAGCTTCTGCGTGGACGACGATTATGCGTTTTTTTGATTTAGCCGAAGTGATCGCTTCAATCGAATTGCGGATCAAATTGATCAGAACCTGCGCGATTTGAACGCGATTTCCATAAACAATTGGATTCTCTGCATGTTCATAAACCAGCGCCACATTCTGGTCTTCGGCTTCGTGACGCATCAGGCGTTTGGCCTGATCTAACAGCTCATTGAAATTAAACTGAATGACCCTGCCGCGATCTTTGCGGACAAAGCCTCGAAGTGCGCGCACAACCGCACCACCTTGATGGGCTTGCTCATCCAACTCGGCGAGAATGGCCATCAGGTCTTCATTGGGCTGCCCATTTTGCTTCGCCGTTGAAATCGCAGCATCTACGTTTTGGGTGATGGCTGTCAGAGGCTGGCTAAGTTCGTGCGCCAACCCGCTTGCCATTTGCCCCATGACGCTGACACGCGAAAAATGCGCGAGGTCGCGGCTGAGTTCCTGAACTTTGGTTTCAGATTCACGGCGCTGGGCTATCTCATTGATCAGTGTTTTGTTTGCCTTACTGAGTTCGCGATATGTTTTGGGAAGAGGGGCCTTGGCTGAGACCTCACCTTGCGAGACAAGCGCTGTTCGCACGGCGAAGGCTCTGACGGGCCGCAGGATCAGTTCAGCGATTGTCAGGCCCACCAATGCGGTCAATATCGAGATACCCGCTGCAATCCAAATGTTGCGAGCACGGTTCTTTTTGATCTCACCGATAAAGTCATTTTCAGGCGCGTAGACGGCCACAGTCCAAGGCAGGTCGACACCTGCAAGAGGTTCGAAGAGCCCAAGGTAGTTGTTGCGCCGGAAGGAGAAATTCGACGGAAGACCGAAGTTGGTGACAGCCCCACCTTCAAAGTTCGCAAAAGCCGCGCGAGACACGGCGTCATCGATATCATTGATATTGGCAAAGCTCAGTGTGCCGTCGTCATTGAGCACCTTGATCTGATTGGGGTCAGGATGCGCCAACACGCTGCCGTCTTGGTGCAGGATCACCGCTGCGCCGCTTTCACTGACCTGCAGTTCACTTAAGAAAACAGAGATGTCCGAGATCTCGATGTCGACGCCCACAACGCCTTGCAGTCCTTCGTTTTCAAAAACTACCGGTGCAGCCGTGGTGATGCCGGGTTGCTGAGACGTGAAGAAAATATACGGATTGGTCCAGATGCGCGTGTCGAGTGCACTTGCCTTTATGTACCAGGGTCGCGTGCGGGCATCATAAGGATCAAACGGGTCATTGTCCCGGGCGACGATTTCGTAGTCTTCGGTGCGCCAGATGAAATCCGTTTTGCGAACCCCATCCTCGATCGTGATGAATTTGGTGCGATAGGGTCCGGGGCCATCGCTTTTCATAACATAGACGAAATTGCCCTGTTCATCGCCATAGTTGATGCCTGCGACATTGGACTCTGTCTGAAGGAGCTCAAAGAAATAGCGCTCCATCGTGTCGCGGTCTGTGGTGCCCACCAGACCTGAATTCAGAACACGCCTTGCCTGTTCGGCCATTTCTCCGGCGGGCTCTAGGAACCGCTTTGTATGGTCCACTGCATTGCCGCCCGCACGTTCCATAAGGCCGCGGGCATGATCAAGGATCGCGCGTTCTGAGGACAGGTAAGAGGTCGTGACCACAAAAAGGATGGCAATGAACTGCAATCCGGCAAGGCTTATCGCCAGGACAAAGCCCAGCGAAAACCTTATGCCATCTTGCCTAAACCGGTATGCCAAGTGTTCTGATCACATCCCTAGGTCTGAGGTGACTTTATTGACGGCGGTCGAAAGCTTGCTCACCACCTCTTCGAGGTGGTGGGTTTCAGAAATGAAAGGCGGCGCAAGCAACACGTGATCCCCGTGCTTGCCATCGATGGTACCGCCCATCGGATAGCAAATCAAACCAGCATCAAAAGCTGCGGCTTTCACACGTGCATTAAACTTGAAGCTTGGGTCAATCACCGCTTTGCTCTCGCGGTCTGAGACGAACTCCATACCAACAAACAGTCCGCGTCCACGAATGTCACCGACATTGGGGTGTTGGCCGAACTCTTTATGTAGAAGATCGCGCAGCTGCTGCCCTTTCGCGGTGACATGATCGACGATGCCACCTTGGGTCAGCTTCTGAACAACTGCCAAGCCAGCCGCACAAGCGGTTGGGTGGCCAATATATGTGTGGCCATGTTGGAAAAAACCGCTGCCGTTTTTGATCGCATCAAAAATCTGCGCTGAACAAAGCGTCGCACCAATTGGCTGATAGCCCGCACCCAGACCTTTGGCGATGGTGCAGATATCTGGGCTGACCCCTTCCTGTTCCGCCGCAAAAAGCGTCCCGGTGCGGCCCATGCCGCACATGACTTCGTCCAAGATCAGCAGGACACCATAAGTGTCGCAGATTTCACGGATTCGCTTGAAATAGCCGTCCACCGAAGGCACAGCGCCCATAGTCGCGCCAACGACAGGCTCCGCGACGAAGGCCATGACTTGCTCCGCGCCTAAACGCAGGATTTCGTCTTCCAGCTCATTTGCGACCCGCTGGCCGTATTCAAAAGTGGTCTCGTCTTCGCAACGATCACGGTACTCGTAGCAAGGTCCAATATGGCTCACGTCAATGAGCAGCGGTGCAAACTGTGCGCGCCGCCACTCGTTGCCGCCGACGGCCAAGGCGCCCAGTGTATTGCCGTGGTAACTTTGACGTCGCGCAATGATTTTGGAGCGCTGGGGCTGGCCGATCTCGACGTAGTACTGTCGCGCAAGTTTCAGCGCAGCTTCTACAGCTTCAGAGCCACCTGATACGAAATAGACGTGTTCCAATCCCTGCGGCGCATGGGCGACCAATAGGTCTGCGAGATCTTCAGCGGGTTGCGATCCGAGGAACCCGGTGTGCGCAAATGCCATAGAATCAAGCTGTTGCTTGATGGCATTGATAATGTCCTGATCGCCGTGACCGAGACAGGAAACAGCGGCTCCTCCCGATCCGTCGAAATAGGCTTTGCCATCAGCATCATACAGGTAGACACCGTCGCCCTTCATGCCGATTGGGGGTAACTTGTTGGAATTCCTTGGGAAAACGTGGCTCATAGGTCCGATTCCATATTTTTTCCGGCATATGCAATCATTTTGGATAGGCAAATTCTATAGGTAGTGACGCGCATAGACAGAAAGGCCAGTCTCGGAGACCATTTTGGAGCGTGCTGTGCCAATACTCCTGCATTTGTTCATCAAATGCTGCGTAATTGCTGTTTGGGTAATTGGTACGAAGGAGTGGGAGGCAGCACGCAACCGACAACTGGGAGAGACATAAATGTCATATACAAAATTCAATACAGCGGCCGCTGCTGCCCTCGCGCTTGCTGTGTCCGCGCCTGCTGCTTTTGCTGAAGATTTCATCACCATCGGTACAGGTGGTGTCACCGGGGTTTATTATCCTACAGGTGGCGCGATCTGCCGTCTGGTAAACAAAGGCCGCAAAGAGCACGGCATCCGCTGCTCTGTGGAATCCACAGGTGGTTCCGTTTACAACATCAACACCATCCGCGAAGGCGAGTTGGAGTTCGGTGTCGCTCAGTCTGACTGGCAGTACCACGCTTACAACGGCACATCCAAATTCGAAGACGCTGGCAAGTTCGAAGGTCTGCGCGCTGTTTTCTCCGTACACCCTGAGCCGTTCACAGTTGTAGCGCGTGCAGACGCTGGCGTGACATCTTTTGACGACCTTAAAGGCAAGCGCGTCAACATCGGTAACCCAGGTTCCGGTCAGCGCGGCACAATGGAAGTTCTGCTGGAAGCAAAAGGCTGGACAACAGGCGATTTCGCTCTGGCAACTGAGCTGAAGGCCGCAGAACAGTCCGCAGCGCTTTGCGACAACCAGATCGACGCAATGGTTTACACCGTTGGTCACCCATCCGGTTCCATCCAGGAAGCGACCACAGCATGTGACTCCGTTCTGGTAAACGTTTCCGGCGCAGCGGTTGACGGCCTGATCTCCGACAACTCCTTCTACCGCTCTGCAACCATCCCAGGTGGCATGTACCGCGGCAACGATGGCGACACAGCAACATTCGGTGTTGGTGCGACTTTCGTGACTTCCGACGCAGTGTCTGAAGACGCGGTTTACACAGTTGTTTCTGCAGTCTTCGAAAACTTCGATGACTTCAAAAAACTGCACCCAGCCTTTGCAAACCTGAAGCCAGAAGAAATGGCGACTGCGGGTCTGTCCGCTCCGCTGCACCCAGGTGCTGCGAAGTACTACCGCGAGCAGGGCTGGATTGAATAACCCAGTTTGATCAAAACCAAGGAGAGGCGCCATTGGTGCCTCTCCTGTCCAATAAGCCTATGAAAAATAGGATATTCAGGGGGAATTCAAATGACGGATCAAAAGACCGAAGGCCGCGCGCTAAGCGAAGAAGAACTACAGGAGCTGGTTTCTTCATCAGACGCGGGCGCTCGCAACCCTGCGGGCCATGTTGGCACGTTCCTAGCCATAGTTGCGATTGTCTGGTCGGTATTTCAGGTCGTCCTGGCCTCACCTTTGGCCAATTATGTTCTCCCGGGTTCGGTCATTAACAACTCCCGTCAAATTCACCTCGCCTTTGCAATCTTTCTGGCCTTCATGGCCTATCCAGCACTGAAATCGAGCCCTCGCGATTACATCCCGGTCCAAGACTGGATTATGGCGATTGCTGGCTCTTTCATCGCGCTCTACGGATATTTCTTCTACCAAAAGATCGTCGACTCAGGCGGATTGGCCGATAACACCGACAAGTGGTTTGCTCTCGCCGGTCTGATCCTGCTGTTTGAAGCAGCCCGCCGCGCGCTTGGCCCAGCAATGGCGATCATTGCAACCATCTTCCTGCTCTATGTTTTCTTCGGCTCCTCCACCGTGGTCCCTGATGTGATCCGCTGGGGTGGCGCATCCCTGAAGAAGGCGATGAGCCACATGTGGATCACTTCTGAGGGCGTCTTTGGTATCGCGCTAGGTGTTTCCACCAAGTTTGTGTTCCTGTTCGTGCTCTTCGGGGCGCTTCTAGATAAGGCTGGGGCAGGTAACTACTTCATTAAAATGGCGTTCGGTGCCTTAGGGCATCTGAAAGGCGGACCTGCGAAAGCTGCCGTGGTTGGTTCTGCAGCCACCGGCCTGATTTCAGGGTCTTCCATCGCCAATGTCGTGACCACTGGGACATTCACCATCCCGCTGATGAAACGTGTGGGCTTTACGTCTGAACAAGGCGGCGCGGTCGAAGTGGCCTCCTCTGTGAATGGCCAGATCATGCCACCGGTTATGGGTGCTGCTGCCTTCCTGATGGTGGAATACGTCGGCATTTCTTACGTCGAAGTGATCACCCACGCCTTCCTGCCAGCCTCTATTTCCTACATCGCGCTGGTCTACATCGTGCACCTTGAAGCGGTGAAGCGGAACATGCCGGTCCTTGGTGATCGCGTTGTCTCCATGGGTAAAACCATCGGTGGTATGGCGGCCTTCTTCGTCGGTTTCGCATTGCTGTGCTATGGCGTGCAATACCCGGTCAAAGCCATCACCTCTGTGCTACCGGCATCGGGTCTGATCCTGTCAGCCCTCGTGTTCCTGACCTATGTCGCGCTGCTCTATCTGGCCGCGCAGGTCCCTGATTTGGAACCAGATGATCCGCACGCCAAAGAAGTGAAACTGCCGGTGGTTGGCGAGATCTACAAATCCGGTCTTTATTATCTGCTGCCGATCATCGTGCTGGTTTACTTCCTAATGATCGAACAGAAATCTCCGGGCCTCTCTGCTTTCTGGGCTACCGCTCTTCTGTTTGTCATTCTGCTGACCCAGCGTCCGCTAAAAGCGATCTTCCGCGGAGAAAGCGAGACCGTGGAACGGTTTAAAGATGGCATTGTCGACCTGCTCCAGGGACTGGTCGACGGGGCGCGCAACATGATCGGCATTGGCCTCGCAACTGCGACGGCTGGTGTCATTGTTGGCACTGTCACACTCACAGGTGTTGGGCAGGTCATGGCCGATCTTGTTGAGTTCCTCTCTGGCGGCAACCTCATCCTGATGCTGGTCATGGTCGGTCTACTTTCCCTTGTGTTGGGGATGGGGCTGCCAACAACAGCGAACTACATCGTTGTGTCCTCCCTCATGGCTGGGGTTGTCGTCGAACTTGGCGCGCAGTCAGGTCTGATCGTGCCTCTGATCGCGGTGCACCTCTTTGTGTTTTACTTCGGCATTATGGCCGACGTGACGCCGCCTGTCGGTCTTGCGAGCTTTGCGGCGGCTGCCGTGTCTGGTGGCGATGCCATCAGAACCGGTTTCACCGCCTTCTTCTACAGCCTGCGTACGGTTGCCCTTCCGTTTGTCTTCATCTTCAACACCGATTTGCTGTTGATTGATGTGACGCTAACCCAGGGCATATTGGTCTTTGTCATGTCGAGTATCGCCATCCTTGTCTTCACGGCAGGGACCATGGGGTACTTCGTCACCAAGAGCCGCATCTATGAAAGCGTCGCCATGATCCTCATCGCGTTCTCGCTTTTCCGGCCGGACTTTTTTCTGGACCGCATCCAACCACCATTCCAAGACATTGAGCCAACCGCTCTGGTGGAAGCTGTGGACTCGGCAGCTGCTGGCTCAGAGCTCAGGATCGTGCTCAACGGACCAGACTTTGACACGGGCGAGTTGAAAGACACCACGCTGGTGCTGGCGATCGACGAAACCCCTGCAGGCGAGCGAATGGATGCACTTGGGCTTCTTACTATGGAAGAAGATGGCAAGTTGCTTGTGGAGGAGCCTCTGTTTGGCACACCGTTTGCAAATACGCTGCAGGGATATGATTTCTATGCGGATGAGTCCGTGACGGTGAAGGAAGTCAAAGCACCATCTGATCAGATGCCAAAGGAGTTGCTGTTCATTCCGGGCCTCATTCTCTTGACTATGATATTCTTCCTGCAGAAAGCGCGCGCATCAAAACAAGGAGTTCCAGCATGAGCCGTTCTGTCCTATGTGCCGTCGACATTTCTAACCAAGGCAAAGATGACGCGGTTTTGAAAGAAGCCAAGCGTCTTGCTGATCTGGATGGCGCCCAGCTTGATGTGGTTACTGTCATTCCTGATTTCGGCAAAAGTCTGGTGGCGGGTTTTTTTGAACAAAGCCACCACGATAATGCGGTATCTGAGGCTAAATCTGCCTTGAAAGAACAGATCGTTGAAAGTCTCGGCGCAGATGCGGATTCCCGTGTCCGCCACGTTGTAGCGACTGGTACGGCCTATGAGGAAATCTTGCGGGTGGCCGATGAAACCAATTGCGGTTTGATCGTGATTGGAGCGCATAAGCCGAACTTTACTGACTATCTGCTTGGCCCTAACGCGGCACGCGTTGTCAGACACTCGAATTGTTCGGTACACGTTGTGCGTTAAGCAGGCGAACTGGAACGATGAAAGAAGATTTTGCGCCGATCAGCGACCAAGACTGGCCGTTTGAAATCACAGACATGCTGTCAGGCTTCGCCGGTGGACTGAACGTTTACCGCACCATGGCGCATCATCCTGCATTGCTTAGGGCCTGGTCTGATTTGCGCGAACATGTGGTCAATCAGACCTCGCTTGGCGCTGAACGCAGTGAAGTTGTTATCCTTCGCACGGGGATGCAGCTTGGCTCGTCCTACGAATGGCACCAGCATATCGTGCGTGGCCGCAAATCCGGCCTGAGCGACCTTCGTATAGCGCGTCTCAGCGGACCGCTTGATGCCATCACCGGAATGGATGCGCTACTCGCAGGCGGGGTTGATGAGCTTTTTGAACGCAAGTGTTTGTCGGAAAATACGTATACCGCTTTGAAAGCCGAAATCGGAAAGCACGGTATCCTTGATCTCATTGCAACAGTGGGCTTTTACTCGACGCTTGGGTTAATCCTGAATACCTTTGAGACGCCGCTCGATAAAGATATCGCCGACGAGCTTGCTAAGAAACCGTTGGATCGTTTCAGGTCCTAAAGGCGGGTTGCACGAACTTCCAAGCTCAAAATCTTTGAATCTTCTTGCTTGGCTTCTCCGAAGCTGAGTAACGCCTTTATATCGTGATTTTCCATCAGGCTTTTTTTCCGCGCGTAAAGTAAATATGCTGGTCTAAGTGCTGGTCCAGAACCAGCGCGGTCATCAGAGTGGCAAAAGGCGGAAAGATGGGCGGGACCAAGATTAAGAATATGGAGGAGTTCTCAGCCATTTGTGGCATCTCTCGGCCAACTCTATCCAAATTTTTCAACGATCCTGAAAGCGTACGGGCTTCTACGCGCAAGCGGATAGAAGAAGCGCTTGAACAGCATGATTACCAGCCCAACCTCTATGCGGTGAACCAGAACCGGAGGCTAACCAAGAATATTGGCATTGTTGTTCCTTATCTCGCGGATCCATTCTTTGCAAAGATCGCGCGTACTATCGAAGAACATATCTTTGAAACGGGATTTCGCCCAGTGTTGTTGGGGTCACATGGCAGCGCCGCATTGGAAATCGCAAATCTGGAAAACTTGCGCAGCATAAAACCTGCCGGCGTATTGCTTGCTCCCTTGGGTCGCGCTTCTGATCATGAGAAGCTTGAGGCATTCTGTAAAGACATACCGACCGTTCTATTTGACGCGAATATCGATACTATCGGAGAGGCTTTTGTCGGGTCCAATAACGAGCAAAGTATTGGCCTGATTGTTGATTATCTCTGCCGGACGGGGGAGCCTCCGAGTTTTTTCGAGATGAAATCTCCAACCAATCCGAACGCTTTCAAAAGGCGAAGTTCCTACATCTCTGCGATGGAGAAATTGGGTCACAGACCTCATTTGATCCAGGCTGAGGGGGAAGGCTGGGAGTTTGAAGAGATCGGTTTTCGCGAAGGTATGCGTGTGGTTCGTGACCGAAATCTGCCGACGAATACAATATTATGCAGCAATGACCGTCTCGCCATTGGTCTTTTGTCCGCAGCCTGTGAATCTGGGTTGCGAGTTGGCATTGGCGAAGGCTGCGAGCTGCGGGTTGCGGGGCACGACGATCACCCATTTTCAAGATATACCTGCCCAACTTTGACAACGGTTTCTCAAGATTATGAAGCTATCGCAAAGAAGAGCGCATCGGTTTTGCTTGAGATGATAGAGGCTGATGAACCATCCGATTCGCGAGGGGAAACACTGTTTGATGGGCGTTTGATCATGAGGTCTTCTGCGTAAAGGTCTGAACGGAAAAGTAAAATTCAAAAACTTTACGCGCGTAAAGAAAAAAATTGACGCAGGTTGCTATTGAGCGCTACCATTTCCTCAAGCATCTACTTTAGGGAGGACGAGGATGTTTAAAAAAGGCGCACTTCGCGCAGCAACCGCCATAACGCTGCTTGCAGCCGGTGGCGTATCTGCCGAAACACTGACAATTGCGATCGTGAACAACGGTCACATGATCAACATGCAGAAAGTCGCAGAAGCTTATACCGCCGAAACCGGCGTAGAACTGAACTGGGTTTCTCTGGAAGAAGGCGTTCTGCGTGAACAGGTCACCTCTGACACCGCAACAGGCGGTGGTCAGTACGACATCATCAACATCGGTATGCAAGAAGCTCCAATCTGGGGCGCAGCCGGTTGGATTGAGCCGCTGAACTTCTCTGCAGACTACGACGTGGACGACATTCTGCCTGCAATGCGTAATGGTCTGTCCCATGAAGGTACGCTCTATGCTGCGCCTTTCTATGGTGAAAGCTCCATGGTCATGTATCGCAAAGACCTGACCGATGCTGCTGGCGTTTCCATAGGCGACAATGACAGCTGGGATAATGTAAAGGCTGCAGCCGCTGCTATTCACGATCCAGACAACGGCGTTTACGGTGCCTGCCTGCGCGGTAAGCCGGGTTGGGGTGATAACATGGCGTTTATCACAACCGTCGTGAACTCTTTCGGTGGTGCGTGGTTTGACGCCGACGGCCGTCCGCAACTGGACAGCGCTGAATGGAACGCAGCGATCAACTTCTATGTCGATCTGTTAGGTTCTTATGGCCCTCCAGGCTCGGAAGGTAACTCTTTCAACGAAATCTTGGCGCTTTATAACGAAGGCAAATGCGGCATGTGGATTGACGCCACGATCGCGGCATCCTTCCTGGAAGTTGACGGCGTGGCATACGCGCAATCTCCAAACGCAGGCAATCCGGTTGGTGCGAACTGGCTGTGGGCATGGGCGATGGCGATCCCCGCGGGCTCTCCGAATGCTGAAGCCGCTGGCGACTTTATCGAATGGGCCACATCCAAGGACTATGTGAAAGCGGTTGGAAACCACCCTGAATTTGGCTGGGGCTCTGTGCCAACAGGTCAGCGAGCGTCGACTTATGCGATCCCTGAGTTCCAAGCCGCAGCTGGTTTTGCTGCCGCGGAACTGGCCGCGATCGAAAGCGCCGCGCCTGAAGCAACAGATCTGAAACCATATGTTGGTGTTCAGTTCGCCGCGATCCCAGAGTTCCCAGAGGTCGGCTCCGCCGTTGCTCAGGAAATGGCCGCAGCGCTATCCGGCGCGAAGTCCGTCGAAGATGCGCTGGCTGCTGCTCAAGGTGCAGCTGACTCGATCATGAAAGAAGCGGGCTACTACGACTAAAACAATCGAGGGCCCGGCAGGCATCCCGCTGTGCCGGGCCCATTACCAGACGTACCACAGGGTTTGCTAGATCGCCTTGGTACCGCCTAACATCCGAGCAATCGCAACCCAAACATCAGATGTGAAACGGAAAAACCGTTTTACTGAGAGGATAGGACCATGTCCGACAGAAAGCTCCCTCGACTTTTACAAAGCCCCGCAGTTCTGCTGCTTTTGATCTGGATGCTGATCCCTCTGGGAATGACGCTGTACTTTTCATTCATACGCTATGTGTTGAACAGCCTGCGCCGTCCAGAGTGGACATCACCAAGCCTCAGCAACTGGCGCGGCTTCGGAAACTACGAATTTGTTCTTAAATCAAAAGACTTCCTCTTCGCCATTCAGAACAGCCTATTCATCGTCTGCAGCATCTTGATCCTGACAGTCATTCTGGGTGTTTTGATCGCCGTTTTGATCAACAAGACATTCCCGGGGCAGGGCATTGTCCGAGTTCTTCTGATCTCACCGTTCTTTGTCATGCCTGCCGTGAACGCCGTTCTCTGGATCAATATGATCCTCGACCCGGTTCTAGGTCTACAAGGCATAGCCGTTGGCAGCATTAACGATCTGGTGGATACACTTCGCAATGCACCTTTGGTTGGCTGGTTCTTCTCACTTTGGCCGGAACTCGAACCGATTTCCTTTCGGGCGACACAGACCTCAGCCTATGCGGTTATCATCATGGTGACATGGCAGTGGACACCCTTTGCGGTCCTGATTTTCATGACCTCGCTGCAATCTGAAGACCAGCAACAAAAAGAAGCGGCTGTTCTGGATGGCGCGAGCCCATGGTCACAATTCCGGTTCCTGACCCTGCCGCACTTGGCGCGACCGATTGCGATTGTGGTCATGATCCAGGCGATCTTTCACCTCTCGCTCTATGCGGAAATCGAAATCGTTAGCCGCGGTAACGGCAACAAGAACCTGCCTTACCTGATCGGTGAATTTGCCAACAACAACATCGGGGCTGCCAGTGCCACAGGCATCTTCGCAGTCATCCTCGCCAACATCGTCGCCTTCTTCCTGCTGCGCATGATTGGCAAGACACTGATGGAATAAGGGACAGAACCAATGGCAATCGTTGCAAAACCCTCAAGATTTTCGAAATACGGTCGGCCCATGGTGGCCTGGGTCGTGGGGCTCTTGTTCTTCTTCCCGATCTTCTGGATGGTCCTGACCAGCTTTAAGACCGACGCGGATGCGGTGAAACCTGAACACCTGATCTGGTTCACACCGACGCTCGAAAACTACCTGAATATGACCGAGAACTACGACTATTGGCGCTTCGCCAAGAATTCGGTCATCACGGCAGTCTTCGCGACAGCATTCACCCTGGTCGTTGGCATTCCATGTGCTTATGCGATGGCCTTCAACCCAAGCCGGGCAACTAAAGATGTGTTGATGTGGATGCTTTCCACAAAGATGTTGCCAGCCGCAGCAGTGCTTTACCCCATGACCTTTCTGACCAAGTCAGCAGGCCTATTTGATACGCACTTCCTAATCATTCTGGTTCTCAGCCTGATTAACCTGCCGATCGCGATCTGGATGCTCTTCACCTATTTCAAGGAAATCCCGAAAGACATCATTGAAGCCGGTCAGATGGATGGTGTCAGCACCATGGGGGAGATCAAAGAGATCCTGATCCCCCTTGCTTGGGGCGGCATCGCAGCCACCGCACTTCTGGTGTTCATCTTCTGCTGGAACGAGGCCTATTGGACCGTGCGCCTGACCACGACCGATGCGGCAACGCTCTCCAAACTCATCGAAGGCAACCGGGCCCCTGAAGGTCTCTTTTTCGGACGCCTCTCTGCCGTATCAGCTGCCGCCGTTGGACCAATCGTTGTCCTCGGATGGTTCTGCCAGAAACAACTTGTCCAAGGCTTGACCTTCGGCGCTGTGAAATAAGGAAAGACAATGGGACGTATTCAACTCAAAAACGTGACGAAGAGTTTTGGTGACGTTCAGGTCATCCCGCCTCTTGATCTGACGATCGAAGACGGAGAATTCGCGGTCTTTGTCGGCCCATCTGGTTGCGGTAAATCCACTTTGCTGCGGATGATCGCAGGTCTTGAAGACCTGACCTCCGGCAACATCGAAATCGACGGTGAAGTGGCCACCGAGGTGCCGCCATCCCAACGTGGCCTTGCCATGGTGTTCCAATCCTACGCGCTTTATCCGCATATGACGGTGCGCAAGAACATTGGCTTCCCTCTGCGTATGGCAAAGATGGAACAGGCCGAGATCGACCAGCGCGTTGAAACAGCCGCCAAATCTTTGAACCTGATGGATTATCTGGAACGCAAACCAGCGGACCTCTCAGGCGGTCAACGTCAGCGGGTCGCTATTGGCCGGGCAATTGTTCGCGAACCTGCAGCCTTCCTTTTTGACGAACCACTGTCAAACCTCGATGCGGCTTTGCGCGTGGGCATGCGGCTAGAGATCGGCGAGCTGCATGAGCGGCTGAAGACCACGATGATCTACGTGACGCACGACCAAGTCGAGGCGATGACGATGGCGAATAAGATTGTTGTGCTGCGTGCTGGTGTGATCGAACAGGTTGGTTCTCCGCTTGAGCTCTATCATAGGCCTCAAAACGAATTTGTTGCTGGGTTCATTGGCTCCCCAAAGATGAATTTCGTCAAAGGTGCTGAAGCTGAAAAACACGGTGCTGCAACCATCGGTATCCGCCCAGAACACACCGATGTCAGTATGACCGACGGCGCTTGGAAAGGCCGCGTAGGCGTTGCAGAACACCTAGGGTCTGACACCTTCATCCACGTCCATGACACTGACCTGGCGGATATGCTGACGGTACGCGTCACCGGTGACATTTCTGTCAAACACGGCGATACCATTTTCCTGACACCGCAGGCCGACCAGATACACAAATTTGACGCACAAGGCCTGAGAATGTGATGGCATCTGCGGCACTAAATACGAATGGGGTTGTGCTTTGTGATGCGAACCTTTCGAGGCTCCCAGCAACAGTAGCACGCCCCAATTACGACCGGTCAGCCCTTCGTCCGGGTATTGTGCATATCGGCCTTGGCAACTTCCATCGCGCACATCAGGCTTGGTATATCCACCGTTTGATGCAACAGGGGCTTGCCGCTGACTGGGCTATCATCGGAGCGGGGGTACGCAATCAAGACCAAGTCATGCGTGACAGTCTGAGGTCTCAGGACCATCTGACGACGCTCATTGAGCTGTCGCCAGATGGGACATCAGCTGAAGTCATCGGATCAACGATCGATTTTATGCCAATTGAGGCCGGAAACGCCTCTCTTGTCCGGCAAATGGCTGATCCTGCCATTCGGATTGTGTCGCTAACGATCACTGAAGGTGGCTACTTCATGTCGCCGACCGAGAGTGGTTTGGATGTTGCACACCCTGATATCCAGTACGACATTGGTCATCCGGAACATCCAAGGACCGTATTTGGCGCCATTGTTGCGGCGCTGGCAGCACGTCGAGCATCGGGGTCGGGGCCGTTCACTGTGCTCAGCTGTGACAATCTTCGCGGAAATGGAGACATCGCGCGACAAGCGGTCTTGTCACTGGCTGAACAATTGGATGCTTCTCTAGCGGATTGGATTGAACTGACGTGCAGTTTTCCGAATTCCATGGTGGACTGCATCGTTCCCGCGACAGGTCCAAATGAAATTGCACTGGCTCAGAGTTTTGGCATCGACGATGCCGCGCCGGTTACACATGAAAGCTACCGGCAATGGGTCATTGAAGATGATTTTTGTGCCGGGCGACCTGACCTTGAAAAGGTAGGTGTCATCATTACACCAGAGGTCCATGCCTATGAGGCCATGAAAATTCGCATCCTCAATGCAGGCCATCAAGTTTTGGCCAATGTCGGTGAATTGATGTCGGTCGAGACGGTGGCCGAATGTATGGCTCACCCAGTCATTTCAGAGTTTTTCAACAAGGTCGAACACGAGGAAATTGCGCCATATGTGTCCCCAGTTCCGGACATGACCTCGACGCAATACGTAGGTTTGGTCGCCCAAAGGTTTTCAAACCCAGAAATTCGCGACACAACACGCCGCGTCGCCTTTGATGGATCGTCGCGGCACCCAGAATTCCTGTTACCGGTTATTCAAGACGCATTGGAAAGCGGGGGCACCATCGAAGGTTTGGCTTTGGTGGAAGCCTTTTGGGCCCGCATGTGTGCGGGGACAAGAGATGATGGGACCATCATCGAAGAGAATGACCCCAACTGGCACCGCTTAATGGATGCTGCAAGGGAGAGTGCAAAAAGGTCTAGGGCGTGGCTTGAGCAACAGCAGATTTACGGAGACCTGGCGGATAATCCCGTTTTTGAACCCGCATTTTGTCGTTGGCTCGATATGATTTGGTCTGATGGCTGTCTTGCGACATTGCAGGCGTACTTGGACGGGACATGAGACCTGTTTAAGTGTCTCTTCGCTCACTCGCCATAACTCCTCTCAATCCTGCACTGCAGTACGTATGCCTTCGACGAAGGGGCGGTAGATGTAACTGGCAAGCGTTGTTTCACGTGCTGAAATCAACAATTGCACTGGCATATCCTCTTGCAACGCTGCGGCGCTCATGGATGCGAGGATGTGCTCAATATCCTCAGATTGGATTTCAGCCCGTCCGGTGTAGGATACCGGGATTCCATGTTCATTCAGTGTGGCGCGCGGAGAAACGGCGACAACTCTCACGTCAATCTTGGGCATCGTGCGTTGTGGTAGGCTTGTTAAAATCAGCCGCCCCTCCATTCCGGGCTGCAATTGATCGATTTGACCAACTGGCACTTCAAAAGAAATATGCGGATGCGCAAGGGGTTGCGTAAGTGAGATCAGTGTTTCACCTCGCGCGGCGAAAGACCCCTTTGTTTTAAAAAAGATGTTCGAGACGATGCCTGCAGCCGGTGCCCGAACCACAGCTTCTTCAATTTTTGCATTTAGTTCGGTGATCTGTCTGCTGATCTCGTGCAAGCGTTTGACATTGGCATCCCGCGTGCGCATGAAGTGCTCGCGCGTTGATATACCGATCAGCTCTGCTTGATCCGAGGCACTGCTTTGTTGTCCTCGAAGCGAAATTAAACTGGCTCGATCTCCTTCGATATCTGCCTTCAATATCAGGGTTCTCTCAGTGAGGCTCTCGCGTTCTGTGACGCTGAGGTGCCCACTTTCAACGAGTTCTGATTGACGCTCCATTCTTTGCTGCATCAGATCAAGCTGACGCGTTGCGATGTCGATTTTTTTTGCGAGTGCATCAATTTGAAGACCAAGATTTCGAGCTTTTTGCTTTTGTTGTTGAACCTGAATCTCAGCTTGATGATGTCGTTCTAGGTTGGAGGCCCCGGCGGCCGTTATTGGTGCTAAGCTCGTTAGATCTTGGTGAGACAAAATGTGTTGGATGATCTGGTTTTCCTCTTGGAAGTCTCTTTGCGTTTGCTTCAAGCTCTCCCTCTGCGCAGTCTCTAGCGACACGTCCATCTGCAGTACGATTTGCCCCGCGTCGACCTGATCGTGCCTTGCCACAAAGACGTCCTGCACCGCACCTCCAAATGGGTGCTGCAAGTTGTAAGTTGGTTGCGACGATATGATTTTCCCTGACAATTGGAGCGTTGTTGCCAAAGGTGCAAAAACTGACCAAAGGAATGCAGCACTTAAGAAACAGATGACTGCGATCGCAGCTGTCCAAAGAGGGTTTAGGATCGACCTAGGTATGGAGGCTCTTTCGCTCAATTTATCCACTCACGTCCCTTGTCCGAAATGTCCGTATCTCCTGCTAAGGACACCGTGAAATGCGTGGCATCCTCACTATTTCGCACTTGGTATCGATCGCAAAGTTTGGAAATCCGGGCGAGGGCGGCCTCGTCTCTTGGAAGATCAGTTAAAAACACTTCGGACTTTCGCAGGTTCTCACGTGCGGAGGCCATCTTCTTTGCCAAGTCATTAGGTAGATCTTCAACCATGGAGATTTCACAATGTGTGTCATCCACAAAGGTAAAAACGAAACTCGCAATACGTGGCGTGTTTTTGCTTTGGTTTTGGCAGGCGATGCTGAATAGCTCGGCTGCAACGGCTTGTGCTTTTTGAGAAAACGCTTCGTCAGAGGATCGCGTGAATTGTGAGGCAACCCAATCCTTTAGATCATCTGAAGACGATTCCAAAATCGGCAATTCGATGCGACGCCCACCCAGCCCAAGGCGCGCCAGAACCTCTCTGCGAGGACCAAAATCGGCGACACGGCCGCGCTCCAGTCGGAGAACCTTATCGGCAAGCCCCATGATCCCGGAGCGGTGCAGGATCATGACAATAGTGGTGCCTTGTTCTTTCAGGCGCAGCAATGTTTGCGCCAAAGCTTTTTCACCTTCAGCGTCTAAAAGTGCGTTGGGTTCATCTAAAAAGAGGTATTGAGGATCGTCGTAAAGCGCGCGCGCAAGCGCAATGCGCTGTCTTTGGCCCGACGATAACAAATACATGTCATGCGATAGATCGGTTTCATAAGATTTAGGCAAGGCTGCAATAAGGCCATGTACACCGGCCAACTTGGCAGCTGTTAGAATTTTAGCATCGCCTTGTTCAGTCGCAAATCCACAGATGTTTTGTGCAATTGTCCCAGAAATGAGGGCCGCCTGCTGGGGCAAGTAACCAACAGATTGGTTTAACGCTGCTGGGGGAAGCCCTTTCAATTCGTTATCGTCAAAGAATACCGACCCGATCGGCGGTGGAGCTTCACCTGACATTGCGTTCATGAGTGAGGTTTTTCCAGATCCGGAAGGCCCGACAATTGCAAGGCATTCGCCTTTGGCCAATTGCAATGTGACGCGATCCAATCGTGGCGGTGCCCCGCCACCTCTTGGGATGATGATGCCTTCGATACGCAGGTGTCCATCAAGATCAGGCATGTCTATCGAGGTCGCTATGGTCTCCGTTGACTGCGCGCAGAGGCTTTTGTAATCGCGATAGTTCTGGCGCAGGATTGGGATGTGATTGAGCAAAGCTTCAATCGTTGCAAAGCCCTTTGCCAGGATGATGGATGCGGCGATCATGCCTCCGGGGCTCAATTTATTCAGCGTGACGAGATAGGCACCCAAAGCAAGGGCAAGGATTTGCCCTGAGCTGCGTACCAAAGCAACCGCGCCTGTCCCAAAACCTATTGTTCTCTGACAGGCTTCCAAATGTGTATGGCGCGCTTCTAGCAACGAAAAGAAGCGCTGCCGGAGGTTCTGGAGGGTATTTTGCATACCCAGCTGTCTTTGGACCTGATCGGCGCGCGCCAGCGTCTGTTTCTCCAATGTCCTAACTTTCGATGCAGCATCTTGTTCAGAGGAAGCAAATGAAGCTGCTATCATTTCGATGCCTTTGCTCGTAACCACGAGCAGCATCAGGAGCATCAAAAAGCTAGGGTGAATAAACAGCAACGCTGCACAAATCAATGGAATCCATGGAATATTCAAAGCGACAAGAGCCGCTGATCCACCGATAAAGCCTGCGAAATTTGAAACCTTGTCAATAAGACCCTGAGCATCCCCTTCATTCGGGCGCAGGGCAATATCCGCGCCATAGCGTTCGGACCATCGCGACAGACGACCTAGGCTTATATCGCGCGCGGCTTCGGTGACGGCTTGAAGTGCCAAAGCGGCAATAGCGAGCGCCGCGAGCAGCACAAGGGTAGCAATATTGCCGCTGGGAAGTACGCGGTCCAAGACCTGCATCATAAAGAGCGGGCTGATCAGGACCGACAGGTTGGTGATTAAACTGAACACCAGCAACGGTGCGATCAACCCTCGTAGTTGAGCAAATGCATTCATCAGTCAGACCAAACCGGCGTTAGAGAATGAAGTTGCTTTCGTCGAGATCATCGACATCAACTGATTTGAGGATCAGTTTATCGCCCGTCACCCCGCCGCTGAGCGCACTCAGATCAATTTCAGTGGCCCAGCCTTTGTCTTTCATAACGCCCTGAAGATCGCTGAACTCGACACCATAGGCCGATAGGTCAATTTGGTCGTGATCCACTTCAAAATCGTGGATCATATCCGACCCGTTGCCACCTGCGACAATGAAAGTATCGGCGTCATTGTCTCCACGCCATTGGCCGCCCCACATATGATCATTGCCTGTGCCACCTTCGATGGTGTCTGATCCTGTGCCGCCAACCAATTTATCTCCACCCGCTCCGCCCAGGAGCACATCGTTGCCTGTGCCCCCTGCCAGGTAATCTCGCCCATCGCCGCCAGAAAGCATATCGTTTCCGGCCTCACCCTGGATTTTGTCTTCACCTTCTCCGCCGTGGGCGACGTCATTTCCGGTTCCAGCATTGATGATGTCGCGTCCTTCGTCTCCAGAGAGGGTATCCTGCCCAGAGCCGCCATGCAGCGTGTCATCACCGGCGTTGCCATACATTTCATCGTCGCCTGCACCGCCGCGCAGGTCATCATTGCCTCCGACTTCGGGCGCGAGTTCCGGATTGCGCAAAAGAACAGGGGCCTCTGCGTCGACTTCAGCGAAGGAGTCTGCGGATCGCGGGTCTACTGTGCCATCGTTTGATCCTGTGGATTGCGCCTCTGCCATGAATTCGGAATAGGCCTGACCGCTGTCCCAGTCGACATTCACTTTGAAAATAGCCCCTTGGCTATCGGTTGACGCTTCAAGATCGTGATCACCCCGGTTCAGCCCATAATAAAGGTTGCCATCACCGTCCAAGAACACGGCGCCATAGGCCCCCTTCGCCATACCGCTTTGCATTGTGTCGCCATAAAGCGTGCCTGTGATTGGCACTTCATCAAATTTGGGGGCCCCACCATTTTCGACTTCACTCAGATCAATCTTAACGACTTTACCTGCCGCACCGTTCTTAGCCGGCGAAATAACAGCGTAAAAATTGCCGTCTTCAGAGTTGTAGGCGATGTCATACGTGCGATCTTTAAAGAGATCATTTTCAAGATCGAAATGCGTGATCTGTGGGTCGCCATTGGCATCTCGATTATCAACATCAACCACACTGATGCGATTTAGGCTGGATTGAAACGTCCATAGGTTGCCGTTGTCGTCAAAGTCGCCAACGTAGTCGCCGTAAAACCCATCGCCGACACGATAGGCTGCACCTGAGGCGTCAATCATGACGATGTCAGTGGACTTTACGGCATTGCCAAGCGCATCCACGCCATTTGATTTCGCGATTCCATAAATCAGATCATCTTCGACATTGAAGCCAACTGCGTTGATCTTGAAACCCGGAGAGGGGCCCACATCCACGTATTCCTTTGTCGTGGTATCAAAGCTTTTGAGCTGCCCATCTATGACTTGATATAGCGTGGCTTGGCCCGGAGCGAACGCATCAACCGTGACGTTTTCTCCCGCAAGTTCGATACCCTTCTCGTAAGAAACCACCGGGCCGCTAAAGTCGTACTCTTGCCCGCCCGGAGCCGTTTCAATGGTGCGGAAGCTGAGCGATCCTTCATTACCAGTGCTTTGGACGTCAACTTCGAAGGTTTCATAGATACCGGAAGAGGCTTCGACGACATCCACAACTTCGCCGTTCCAAAGAACTTCGACCTTGGCGCTCGAATGTCCTGCAGAGAGGTTTGCAGCCAGTTCAAATGAGATGGTGTAGGTTTCGCCCGGTTTAGTGTTTGCGGACTGGGAAATAATAGATTGACCATCCACATCGGTCATGGTCCAAGCACCGCTCTCCTCATATTGCTTGAATGACGTCATACCCTCAGAGCCATTCAGGATGTTACCGCTTTGCAAATCTCCATAGACTACGTCGTCGCCGTCGCCTGCATTCACGGTATCGTTGCCAAGACCGCCTTCCGCAAAATCGTTGCCCTCTTCCAGATTAACCAGATCGTCGCCGCTGCCCGCAAAGGCCTTATCGCTGCCTGTTCCGGCGTTGATCGTGTCATCCCCACCCCCAGAGTATAACGTGTCGTGTCCGCCATTCCCCAGAAGTACGTCGTCGCCTTTTCCGGTGCGTATTTCATCGTCAAAGGAACGGACCGAACCTAGATCGCTGATAACCACGGCTTCAGGGTCATAGATCCATTTGCCATCCACAAAGCTCCATTCATCGCCGACCATGTCACCGGCCGCGAGATCGTTGCCTTCCCCTGTGCTGATCGTGTCATCCCCGGCGTGACCATTGGCCTTGTCGACCGCGTCAAGTTGCTCTTGCAGCGTTTTGCCGTCGTCATTTTGATAACCGTCAACAATTTGATCGTCTTCTTTTGAACCGATGAATTGACTGACATCAGGGTTTTTGGACTGCGGCATAGCGGGCTCCTCATGGCAACGATGACTGAGATAAAAGCCATATCCAGAAGGAGTTAATGCTCTGATATGATATGCAGAAATCAGTGCTTCTGGTTAATGTTTACTTACCTCCAGTGCACGTGCAGGTTCCCGCAAGAGCCTGTCTCTTTCTTCTCGGTTTGGCTAAACGAAGTGAAGCTGGTTTTCAGGTTTCACCTCTCCCGCAAAGCCCATTTGCGATATTCACTCAGACTTCGGATGCTGATTTATTCGCTTCCAGCTAGAAAGGCGTTATAAAGCGCTACTTCCAAGGTTCACCAATATGGTTCTTGGATTCGACTTGCATGCCAATAATGTTTGGTATACCACCGCATACAGCTAGCTTGTCCCAGCGCGCAAAAGCATTCTGCGACCCTGAGTTCAAGCGTTTTGGAAACTGATACCCCGGGATCGTCATGAGCTTGTACACTGATTACCTCTCCGAGATTGAAACGCGCAAAGGCGAAGGCCTGAGCCCAAAGCCGATCGATGACGGCGCGCTGACTGCTGAGATCATTGAGCAGATCAAAGACACTGGCAACGAACATCGCGAAGCGTCTCTGAACTTCTTTATCTATAACACACTGCCAGGAACCACGGGTGCAGCAGGTGTGAAAGCGGCTTTCCTGAAGGACATCATTTTGGGCAACGCCGGTGTGGAAGAAATCACACCGACTTACGCGTTTGAGCTGCTGTCCCACATGAAGGGCGGTCCTTCTATCGACGTCCTTCTGGATCTGGCTCTCGGCGACAACGACGCGATTGCCAAAGAGGCAGCGGAAGTTTTGAAGACCCAAGTCTATCTGTACGATGCTGATATGGCACGCCTGAAAGAGGCATTGGACGCTGGCAGCGCCATCGCGAAAGACGTTTTGGAAAGCTACGCGAAAGCGGAGTTCTTCACCAAGCTGCCGAAGGTCGAAGAAGAGATCAAAATCGTGACTTATGTCGCGGGCGAAGGGGATATCTCGACCGATTTGCTATCTCCGGGCAACCAAGCGCACTCACGTGCGGACCGCGAGCTGCACGGCAAATGCATGATGTCAGAGCAAGCGCAAAAAGAAATTGAGGCGCTGAAACTGAAACATCCGGATGCTCGCGTTATGCTGGTGGCAGAAAAAGGCACCATGGGTGTTGGCTCTTCCCGTATGTCCGGCATCAACAACGTGGCGCTGTGGACGGGTAAGCAGGCTTCCAAATACGTTCCATTTGTGAACTACGCTCCAATCGTTGCGGGCACCAATGGCATCTCTCCGATCTTCCTGACAACCGTAGGTGTGACCGGCGGCATCGGCATCGACCTGAAAAACTGGGTCAAGAAAACCGACGAAGACGGCAACCCGATTCTGAACAACGATGGCAATCCAGTCCTGGAAGAGAAATACTCCGTTAAGACTGGCACGGTTCTGAAGATCAACACAAAAGAGAAGAAGCTTTATAACGAAGACGGCGACAAGGAACTTGTCGGTCTGGAAAGCTCCTTCACTCCGCAAAAGCTTGAGTTCATCAAAGCTGGTGGGTCCTACGCGATTGTCTTCGGTAAGAAACTGCAGACATTTGCAGCAGAAGCTCTGGGCGTTGAGCTGAAGTCTGCTTTCGCGCCGTCCAAGGAAATTCACAACGAAGGTCAGGGTCTGACTGCTGTTGAGAAAATCTTCAACCGTAACGCGCTGGGCGTAAAAACCGACAAAGCACTGCACGCAGGTTCTGACGTGCGTGTACGTGTGGACATCGTTGGTTCCCAAGACACCACCGGCCTGATGACCATGCAGGAACTGGAAGCCATGGCGGCGACTGTTGTGTCTCCTGCCGTTGATGGTGCTTACCAGTCTGGCTGTCACACAGCCTCTGTTTGGGACCTGAAAGCGCAAGCCAACACCCCGCGCCTGATGAAGTTTATGAACGACTTCGGTCTGGTCACTGGCCGTGACCCGAAAGGCGTCTATCACCCGATGACCGACGTTATTCACAAGGTGCTGAACGACATCACCGTGGATGACCGCGCGATCATCATCGGTGGCGACAGCCACACTCGTATGTCCAAAGGGGTGGCCTTCGGTGCTGACTCCGGTACCGTGGCGCTGGCACTGGCAACCGGTGAGGCGTCTATGCCGATCCCAGAGTCTGTGAAAGTGACCTTCAGGGGCCAGATGGCGGACCACATGGACTTCCGTGATGTTGTGCACGCCACACAGCTGCAGATGCTTGAGCAAAATGCAGGTGAAAACGTCTTCCAAGGTCGCGTGATCGAAGTGCACATTGGCACTCTGCTGGCAGACCAAGCCTTTACCTTCACTGACTGGACCGCAGAAATGAAGGCGAAAGCCTCTGTCTGTATCTCCAACGATGAAACCCTGATCGGCTCTCTGGAACTGGCGAAGAGCCGCATCCAGATCATGATCGACAAAGGCATGGAGCATGAAAACGGCACGCTGGCATCCCTGATTGCCATTGCTGACAAGCGCATCTCGGAAATCAAATCCGGTGAAGTGCCAGCCCTGACACCAGATGCGGATGCGAAATACTTCGCTGAGGTTGTGGTTGATCTGGACCAGATCGTAGAACCAATGATCGCTGACCCAGACGTGAACAACGCGGACGTGTCCAAGCGGTACACCCACGACACCATCCGTCCGATCTCCTTCTACAAGGCAGAGAAGAAAGTGGATCTGGGCTTTGTTGGCTCCTGCATGGTTCACAAAGGCGACATCAAGATCGTGGCACAAATGCTGCGCAACCTTGAAGCAGCCAACGGCAAAGTTGAGTTTGAAGCACCACTCGTGGTCACTGCTCCGACCTACAACATCATCGATGAGTTGAAGGAAGAGGGCGATTGGGAAGTTCTGCAGAAGTACTCTGGCTTTGAGTTCGACGATGCAGCGCCAAAGCAGGTTGCACGTACCGAGTACGACAACATCCTCTATCTGGAACGTCCTGGCTGTAACCTCTGCATGGGTAACCAAGAAAAGGCAGCCAAAGGCGACACCGTTCTGGCAACCTCCACACGCCTCTTCCAGGGTCGTGTTGTGGCTGACTTGCCTGAGAAAAAAGGCGAATCCCTGCTGGCGTCCACACCAGTTGTTGTTCTCGCGGCAATTCTGGGCCGAACCCCAACTCTGGAAGAGTACAAGGTTGCTGTTGAAGGCATCGACCTGACCAAATTTGCACCTCCAGTGCAGAAGCCGTTTGATACGAAGTCCGTACACTTCTAAGAAGACGTGCTTTAGAAATAGAAAAGGCCGCGACAGTGTCGCGGGCTTTTTTCGTTTATTCTTATTTATTTAGATGTGCAGCACGTGCCCAAGTGCTTTCAGGCAAGCCTCTTGCAGACCCTCTGACTGGGTCGGATGCGCGTGAATGGTCGCCCCGATGTCCTCTAGGCAGGCCCCCATCTCGATCGCGAGGGAGAAGGCCGCCGAAAGCTCCGACATCTGCGCGCCAACCGCTTGAATGCCCATCACCGCGTGATCGCTTTCACGCCAGACGACGCGGATAAAACCATCTTCACGTTCGCAGGTCATCGCCCGGCCATTGGCCATGAAGGGGAATTCGCTGGATTTGGTGCCTTCGATCTCTCCGGGCAGCGCGCCGCAGGTGACGATCTCAGGATCAGTAAAGCAAACCGCCGGTATGGCCTGCTTGTCCCACTCCACCGCATGGCCCGCGATATGTTCTGCGACCATCTCACCCTGCGCCATAGCGCGGTGAGCCAGCATCGGCTCACCCGTCACATCGCCAATCGCGTAGATGCCGCGCATAGAGGTCTGGCAGGTCTTGTCGATGCGAATGAAAGGACCGTCCAATGTCAGAGCCAGTTCTTCGACGCCAATGCCTTGGGTGCGCGGACGGCGGCCGACTGTGACCAGTACTTTTTCGGCCGCAACCGCACCTTGATCGGTCATCAATGTACCGCCTTCAAAGCCTTCTGCTTTGGTTGCGGCCATGACCGTGACGCCAAGCGCATCAAGCCGCTTCTTCACAGGTGTTGTGAGCGGTTTGTCGTAAGTTGGCAGAATGCGATCTTCTGCTTCAACCACGGTGACCTTGCTGCCGAGCTTGGCAAAAGCTGTGCCGAGTTCCAGCCCGATGTAACCGCCACCAACAACCGCCAGAGTTTTTGGCACTTCGGTCAGAGCCAGGGCTTCGGTGGAGGAAAGAATATCGCCGCCAAATGGCAGGAACGGTAGTTCCACCGGTGCCGACCCCGATGCAATCACAATGTGCTCTGCCCGGATTTGAATGTCTTTGCCGTCCTGCGTGACGGCAACTGTTTTGCCGTCCAAGAACCGGGCACAGCCCTCGACAAACCGAGCGCCTGCCTTCTTCATCAGACCCGCTACGCCAGAGTTCAGACGCGCGACGATACCGTCTTTCCAGTCGATGGTTTTGCCCAAATCGATGGTGGCAGGGGCAGCCGAGATACCAAGGGGACCATCGTTCGCAGCCGTAATGCGGTGGAATTCTTCGGCCGCGTGGATCAGCGCCTTGGAGGGGATACAGCCCACATTAAGGCATGTGCCACCCGGTTTGCTTTCATCCACAACGATGGTGTCGATCCCCAACTGACCCGCTCGAATGGCGCAGACATAGCCGCCCGGGCCCGCACCGATAATCAGCAATTTGCATTTCAGATCGGTCATTTAGCCCTCCACGAACAGCATGGCTGGGTTTTCCAGCAGCGTTTTCAGTTTTTGTACAAACACGGCGGCGTCCCAGCCGTCGATGACGCGGTGGTCGAAAGAGCAAGAGATGTTCATCATCTTGCGCGGTTGAAATTGCTGGCCGTCCCAAACCGGGCGCACCTGCATTTTGTTCACACCGACAATCGCCACCTCAGGGTGGTTGATGATCGGGGTTGTCGCCAATGCCCCAAGCGGACCAAGCGATGTGATTGTGATGGTGCCGCCCTGCAGCTCATCCCGTTTGATCGAGCCTTCACGCGCAGCTTCGGCCAAACGGGTCAGCTCTGCTGCATTGTCCCAAAGGCTGCCTGCTTCGGCGTGGTGGATCACCGGCACGTTCAGACCATTTGGCGTCTGCGTGGCGACGCCAACATGCACCCCACCGTGACGGTAGATCACGCCAGCCTCATCGTCATACCGCGCGTTCAGATCAGGTTGTTCGCGCACCGCTTCGACAATGGCGCGCATCAGGAAAGGCAGGATCGTGAGCTTTGGACGTTCACCCTTATGCTTGCCGTTCAACGCAGTGCGCAGGTTGTCGAGCGCCTCCATCTCCACCTCTTCGACGATGGTGATGTGTGGGATCTGGCGTTTCGAGAGCTGCATCTTTTCCGCGATCTTGCGACGCATGCCGATCACGCGGATTTCCTCAACGCCGGTGTTTGCTGAGCGTGTCACACCCCCTTGCTGAATGCCGCCCGAGGCGATCCAGTGATCCAGATCGTTCTGGCTGATGCGACCCGCCGGACCTGATCCCGGTACCTGGCGCAGATCGATGCCTTCTTCACGCGCCCGGGCGCGTACAGAAGGCGACGCCAATGGCTTTGTGCCCTTCGCGCGGTTCACAGGTTTTCCAGCAGGCGCCGTTGGCGCCAGTTTTGCAGTCTCAACCGGCGCGGAAATAGCTGGTTCAGCCTTTGGTGCGGGTTCCGGCTCTGCAACTGGGGCAGGGGCCTCAGCAGCACCTTCAACCTCATTGCCTTCACCTTCCACTTCAATGCGGATCAGGACCGCGCCCACCGCCATCAACTCTCCGATCTCGCCGCCAAGCTCGACCACTTTTCCATCCACCGAAGACGGCACTTCCACCGCGGCCTTGTCGGTCATCACAACAGCCAGAACATCGTCTTCTTTCACGATGTCACCGGGTTTGACGCTCCATTCTGTCAGTTCAGCTTCAGCGATGCCTTCCCCAATGTCGGGCAAACGGATTGCATGAATTCCCATGGCTTAATCCTCCATGACTTTTTTCAACGCCTCGCCAACGCGGGCAGGGCCGGGGAAGTATTCCCATTCTTGAGCGTGCGGATAGGGCGTGTCCCATCCTGTGACGCGGATCATTGGCGCTTCGAGGTGGTAGAAACAGCTTTCCTGCACGAGGCTCATCAGCTCAGCGCCATAGCCACAGGTGCGTGTGGCTTCATGCACGATCACGCAGCGGCCGGTTTTCTTGACGGACTCCGTAATGGTGTCGAGATCAATTGGCAGCAGAGAGCGCAGGTCGATCACTTCTGCATCGACGCCAGATTCTTCAGCCGCGGCTTCTGCCACATAGACCATTGTGCCATAGGTTAGCACGGTCACGTCGGAGCCTTCACGAGTGATCTTGGCTTTTCCAATGGGCACGATCTCGTCACCATCTGGCACGTCGCCAAGGTCATGTTTCTTCCAGGAGGTCAGCGGTTTTTCGTGATGGCCATCAAATGGGCCGTTGTAGAGCCGCTTTGGTTCCAGAAAAATCACGGGATCAGGGTCCGCGATGGATGCGAGCAACAGACCTTTGGCGTCAATCGGGTTGGACGGGATCACAACCTTCAGGCCTGACACATGAGTAAAGATCGCTTCGGGACTTTGGCTGTGGGTTTGGCCGCCAAATATACCACCGCCTGTGGGCATACGGATTACTATTGGACAGGTGAAGTCACCGTTGGAGCGATGCCGCAGTCGCGCCGCCTCGGAGACGATCTGGTCAAAGGCTGGATAAACATAGTCCGCGAACTGGATTTCGATGAGCGGTTTCAACCCGTAGGCCGCCATGCCGATCGCTGTGCCCACAATGCCGCTTTCGTTGATCGGCGCATCGAAGCAGCGGCTTTTGCCATATTTCTGTTGTAGGCCTGCTGTGCAGCGGAAGACCCCGCCGAAGAACCCCACGTCTTCACCAAATACAACCACTTTGTCGTCGGCCTCCATCGCCACATCATGTGCGTCGCGGATGGCTTCAATCATCGTCATTTTTGCCATGGCTTAATACCCCGCTTCCTGGCGCTGCCGGATCAGATGGGACGGCATGGTTTCATAAACGCCTTCAAACATGTCGCGCGGGCTTGGCGCTTTACCATCGCCTAATGTACCAACGGCTTCTGCCTGTTTCTGAACCGAGACCACGTCGTCTAGAATCTCTGCCTCTGCCTGCTTGTGGCGATCTTCGGACCATTCACCGATCTTAATGAGATGCGCCTTGAGGCGTTCGAGCGGGTCACCAAGTGGCCAGGCGGCAGCTTCGCGGCGCGACCTGTATGCAGATGGATCGTCAGAGGTTGAGTGACCGCCTGCGCGGTAGGTCACGTGTTCGATCAGAGTAGGGCCATAACCCCGACGCGCGCGTTCAGCCGCCCATTTGGCTACGGCGTGCACCGCGAGATAGTCGTTGCCGTCAACCCGAATTGAGGCGATGCCAAAGCCGTGTCCGCGAGCAGCAAAGGTGCCAACTCCACCGCGTGCAATTCCTTGGAAGGTCGAAATGGCCCATTGGTTGTTCACGATATTCAGGATGACAGGCGCCTTGTAGGTCGAAGCAAAAACCATAGCCGCGTGGAAATCGCTTTCTGCGGTGGAGCCATCGCCAATCCAGCCTGCAGCCACTTTAGTGTCACCGGCAATGGCAGAGGCCATGGCCCAGCCGACGGATTGCACAAATTGTGTGCCGAGGTTTCCGGAAATGGTGAAGAACCCGTGTTCCTTGGAGGAATATCGGATCGGCAGTTGGCGACCGTGCAGCGGATCGTCTGCGTTGGAGTAGATCTGGTTCATCATTGTCAGCATCGGGTAGTCGTTTGCCAACAGAAGCCCCGCCTGACGATAGGTTGGGAAGTTCATATCACCCGGCTGCAATGCGCGCGCGAAGGCGCAACTCACGGCTTCCTCGCCAAGATGCTGCATATAGAAACTGGTCTTGCCTTGGCGTTGGGCATTCAACATGCGCGCATCAAAGGTGCGCAGCGTCATCATGTGGCGCAAGCCAAGCCTCAGCTCGTCAGCTGAGAGTGCGCCAGCCCAGTCACCAACGGCTTCGCCTTCTTTGTTCAATACGCGCACAATAGAAAACGCCATGTCACGGATGGTATCTGGATCAACATCCACAGGCGGTCGGGTTACCTCCCCCGCACGTGGTATTTCGAAGTCGGAGAAGTCCGGTGTGTCACCGGGGCGGCAGCCCGGCTCCGGCACATTCAGCGATAGTGGTTTGTATTCCTGTGTCATTCGTTCCCCTCAAGACGATAACGGTGTGGTCGGAGCGGAGTTTCACCGACCGGCAGCACAAGGGGCGACATCAAATATCAAAGCCTGCATTTGGCCCAAAGGCCAACTGACAGTCTGCGACCCGAAAGTGCTGCAGTTTTCCTCAGTAGGTCAATTTTACTGTCTTTTTATGAATTGAAAAATTTCAAATACATCCGTAATCTTTTTAATATTAGCGGAATTCACTAAGAAGAGAGATATTTGTAGTGAGTATCACCACAGACCGAGTCGACAGAGAGATTATACGCGCTCTGGAAGAAGATGGACGAATGTCGTTGGTTCAGCTCGCCGACCGTGTTGGTTTGTCCGCGACACCTTGCAAACGCCGGTTGGCGCGATTGGAGGAAAGTGGCCTGATTGCAGGCTACTCTGCACGGATCGACCGAAAGGCAGCAGGGTTTGGGATCACCGCTTTCGTATCTGTCGAACTTGAGCGACAGGATACCGACAAGATCGCGGAGTTTCAGCGCCAGGTGGCGCATTTCGAAGAGGTTGTGACCGGGACTTTGATGACAGGTGCGCAGGATTTCCTCTTGGAGGTGGCTGTTGAAAGTCTCGAAGAGTTTGAAACCTTCCTACAGACCAAATTAATGCGACTGCCAGGATTGCGCGTTGTGCGCTCCCGCTTTGCACTGCGCCGTTTCATTAACCGGACCCGCGTACCCTAGAGACGCCCAGTGCTACCATTTCTCTAAGCCAAATATAAAAGCCACCGCAGCTTTGGCAGCTGCGGTGGCTTCTTCGTTGGGGGGAAGTATCAGACGAAACGATTGACGTAGTTTTCGAGGATCTCCTGTCGGCCTGAGCGCGGAGCAGGGCGGATATCCTCTGAAAGAACACGAGCCGTGATGCTTGCCAGATCGCTGCCAAGCATTTCCTTGGCCTCAGGGGTGTCCCACCCTGCATAGCGTTCTGACAGCGCCTCTTCCAATCCGCCATCTTCCAACATGGCTGCCGCTGCTTCAAAACCGCGTGCGCAGATGTCCATGCCGCCGACATGGGCCGCGATCAGGTCTTCGGCAGTCAGCGACTGGCGTCTCACTTTAGCGTCAAAGTTGGTGCCCCCTGTGGTGAAACCGCCTGACTTGAGTATGTGGTAGTAACAGAGGGCAACCTCAGGCGTGTTGTTGGGGAACTGATCCGTGTCCCAGCCCGATTGGTAGTCGTTGCGGTTCATATCGATGGACCCCAGCATGCCTTCGGCAGTAGCCGTTGCGATCTCATGCTCGAAACTGTGACCCGCTAAAATCGCGTGCCCCTGTTCTAGGTTCAGTTTGACCTCATTTTCCAAGCCATATTTGCGCAGGAAGCCGATGCAGGTCGCGGCATCATAGTCATATTGGTGTTTGGAAGGCTCCTGGGGTTTCGGTTCCACTAATATAGCGCCTTTGAAGCCAATCTTATGTTTGTAGTCGACAACCATATTCAGAAAGCGCCCCATATGGTCGAGTTCCTGGTTCAGATCGGTGTTGAGCAGCGTTTCATAACCCTCGCGTCCACCCCAAAGCACGTAATTCTCGCCACCCAGTTTATGGGTCGCGTCCATGCAGCTTTTGACTGTTGCTGCCGCAAAGGCAAAGACATCTGGGTCAGGATTGGTGGATGCACCTGACATCCAGCGGCGGTCGCTGAACATATTGGCGGTGCCCCACAGAAGCTTTGTCTTGCTCTGCGCCATCTTCTCGCCAACGTAATCGGTGATCTGATCCAGCGTAGACAGATTGCCTGCGAAATTACCCTGATCCGGGCGCAGGTCTAGGTCGTGCCAACAGAAGTAGGGTACATCCAGAACGCGGAAGAAATCAAAGGCCGCGTCCGCTTTCTTGTAAGCGTTCTCCATATTGTCCTGCGGATACCAATCCCGCTGAAAGGTAGACCCGCCAAATGGATCGCCACCTTCCCAAGCGAATGTGTGCCAATAGGCAACGGCGAAACGCAGATGCTCTTCAAGAGTTTTACCCATTACCTCTTTCTTGGCGTCATAGTGATGGAAGGCGAGGGGATTTTCACTGTTCGTGCCTTCAAAGGTCACGGTTTCAAAGGAGTCAAACATCGTCATTTAAGTCTCCGGACTGCCGGGTTTTAGCTTTCCCGATCACCGCCAGTGGCGATGTTTGGGCGTTTCAAATTTGGTGCTGAGAAGCAGCGTTACGCCGCTGCTTCCCCAGGTTTCTTGCCAAGAATGATCATGGACAGAAGGTCATCATCGGTGACGTCGTCGATATCGACGGTGCCCACGAGCTGACCGTTTTTCATGACGCTGGCCCGGTCACAAAGCTCCATAACCGCATGCACATCATGATCGATCAGGAAGATGCCGATGCCCTGCGCTTTCAGCTGTTGGATCAGCTCTGCAACCATCTGAGTTTCATGCGGACCAAGGGCAGCCGTTGGCTCGTCCATGATAAGAATGCGCGCGTTGAAATAGACCGCGCGAGCAATGGCGACCGACTGACGTTGACCACCAGATAGGGCAGAGACCGGCTCTTTGAATTTTTGGAAGTTCGGGTTGAGCTGGGCAAAGATCTTGCGGCACTCGGCTTCCATGGCAGAGTCATCAACCAATCCCAAAGGGGTCACCAATTCACGCCCCAGAAACAGGTTGGAAGCTGCGTCCAGATTGTCTGCCAATGCGAGCGTTTGGTAGATCGTTTCAACATTATGGGCACGCGCATCACGGGGGTTGTTGATCTCGACCGGCTTGCCGTCGATGCGTATTTCGCCGGTTTCTTTCTGATAAGCCCCTGAGAGGATTTTGATCAGGGTCGATTTACCCGCCCCGTTGTGGCCCAGAAGGCCCACAACTTCGCCTGGATAAAGATCTACGCTGACGTGATCCACAGCTTTGATACCACCGAAGGAAATCGAGATGTCCTCGAGTTCGACCAGAGGCGTGGCGCCTTGGGCGCGGAGTTCTTTTGCAGAAGCACTCATTATTTTGCCCCCAAACGTTTGCGATAGATGATGTCGATGAGCACCGCGAGCACTAGTACCGATCCCACAACGATGTTCTGGAACGGTGCGTCTACACCAACCATAGCCATGCCAGATTGCAGCGCCTGCATGATCAAAGCACCCAGAATAGCGCCGTAGATGGTCCCGATACCGCCAGACAAAGCCGTGCCGCCGATAACTGCTGCCGCGATAACACGCAGTTCATCAAGCGTGCCGAGATCATTGGAGTGGTTCGCCAACCGGGCAGAGGCCACAACAGCAGACAGGGCACAAAGGAAACCCATGAGTGCGAAGATTTTCACAGTCAGCATGCGAGTATTGATGCCTGAAAGCTCCGCCGCATCAGGGTTGCCACCGGTTGCAAAGATATAGCGACCAAAGCGGGTCCTGCGTGCGATGATTGTCATGACGACAGCCACTGCAATCAGGATAAAGACCGAGATTGGAATGCCATAGCCGACAACCAGACCTTCTGGCATGACCTCTCCGCGCGCTTCAAACATGCGTGCCAGGCGACGCGTTGGGATATTGTAGGAGTTCAGGGTCCAGACAAACCCCAGGATGGCGCCTGCAATGGCGACGGAGATCAGGATCTCGGCCCACATCGGTTTCACTGGGAAGCCGTGTCCTGCCTTCGCGCGGCGTGCATTCCAAAGCGTTAGAAGAGCTGCCGCAGTGGCGATGAAGCCAATGATCCAGCTCCAAGAGGTGCCGAGCGTGCCGTTTGTGCCACCAAACATCAGGAAGGTGCCATCCAGTGGGCCAATGGTTTGGCCTGAAGTCAGGTACCAAGCCACATTGCGCCATACGAGGAAGCCGCCAAGGGTCACAATGAAGGCCGGGATTGTCAGGTAGCCAACCATCCAGCCGTGAAAGGCGCCGATCAGCGTGCCAACCGCGAGGCCAACAATGATAGTAATCGCCCAGGTGGCCGGGTGGTTCAGCCCCATGCCCAGCATATCAGGCAAAACTTCGGTCTGAACCATCGCCATCACAGCGGAGGTTGTTGCAAGCAGCGCTCCGACGGAGAGGTCGATATGTCGAGTGACGATCACAAAGACCATACCAGTGGCCATAATCGCAACGGAAACCGTTTGGATCGTCAGGTTAAAGATATTGCGCGGCGTCAGAAAACGCCCGTCTGTCAGCACGTTAAACGCGATACAGAGAATGATGAATGCGCCAATCATACCCAGCAAACGAGTGTCCAGTTCCAGCTGTTGGAACAGGCTCCGTTTCTTTGCGCTTGGGATTGGCTGCGTCGTGGTGTCGGTCATGTCCGAAGTCCAGTAGCAAGCAGTTACAGCGCAGAGCGCCCCTCACCTCTATAGCACGAGTAGGGCGCTCTGGCCTATTTTGGTTTAGTTACAAGGCGCTGGGCCGTTGGATACACCTTGGCACAGAGCGTCCTTGGTGATCCAGCCTGCGTCTACAACAACGGAGAGGTTGTCAGCTGTCACTGGAACCGGAGCCAGGAACACAGCGGACATTGTTGTGCCACCCGGAGAGGTCCAGGACTGCGCGCCATCCACGTCTTTGTTCATGGAACCACCCGCCAGAGCGACAGCGATTTCACCTGCTGCTTTGCCCAGCTCACGTGCGTCTTTCCAGACAGACACAGTCTGATGGCCCTTCGCAACGCGGTTCAGCGCAGCGTGGTCACCGTCTTGGCCAGACACTGGCAGGCCTTCCATGCCCTGTGCAGTCAGCGCCGCAACAACACCACCTGCGGTACCGTCGTTAGAGGCAACAACCGCGTCAACGCCGTTGTCTTCTGCGGTCAGGATTTGCTCCATGTTGCGCTGCGCGTTCGCAGGCAGCCAGCCATCTGTGTAGGCTTCACCAACGATGGTGATTGCACCGCTGTCGATCGCTTCCTGCAGGATTTCCTGCTGACCGCCACGTAGGAAGTCTGCGTTTGGATCGGTCGGAGAGCCTTTGATCATAACATAGCGACCTGTCGGCTGTGCTGCGAAAACAGCGCGCGCCTGCATGCGGCCAACTTCAACGTTGTCAAATGTTAGATAGAAAGCACGGTCGTCTTCGATCAGGCGGTCATAGGCAATCACAGGGATTCCTTCGTCCGCTGCAGCTTGTACCGCTGGGCCAATCGCCTGAGCGTCTTGCGCCAGAATGATCAGGGCATCAACACCCTGAGCGATCAGGCTCTCAATGTCGGATAGTTGTTTGGATGATGATGATTGCGCGTCAGCAGAGACATAGGCTGCACCACCTGCATCCAGCGCGCCCACGATGGCTGCTTCGTCGGTTTTCCAGCGTTCTTCCTGAAAGTTTGACCAGCTCACGCCAACAGTGATGTCATCTGCAAAAGCTGCCGAGCCTGTCACCGCGATGACTGCCGCCAGCGAAATTCCTCCAAAGAATTTCATATTCTTCCTCCCATTTAAAATCGCGTCTCGAACTTTTCGTTGTTCGATTGCGCTAACAAGCTAGCATTAATTTAATTTGATCGTCAAATTAAATATCGTATAGTGGTGTTGAGCGGTTGCCGGAGCAAAGAAAATAAACCAATATCCGGCAAATTCCTGGGAGGGATGACGTGCAGAAATTAAAACATGTTGAGGAGCAGCGGGGCGCCGGGCGAGCTCAAATCCTTGAGACGATTCGCAAGGCCGGAAATATTGCGCGCATCGATATTGCGAAGGAAACGCTTGTCAGCCCAGCCACTGTCACCGCCATCACTTCCGAATTGATGGATGCAGGATTGATCGAAGAGATCACGCCTGAAGGGCCGCGCCAGAAGGCCAAACGCGGCCGTCCACGTGTCGCGCTTAAAATCCGCGGAGATGCTTATCCTGTCGCGGGCATCAAGGTCGCGCGTGAAAGTGTATCGGTGCTTATCGTCGATTTTGAAGGCAATGAGCTGGTGGCTTGGGATTCTGATCTAAAAGATCCCATGATGTCTCCTGACGTACTTGCACAAGAGATCTATGAGGCAGTGAAGGGAGCTTGCGATGCGATTGATATGCATCCGTCAGAACTTTCTGCGGTCGGGGTTGGACTGGCGGGGCTCATTGATGCGCCAAGGTCTTTTGTACATTGGTCTCCCTCGCTCAACAGTCGAAACGTCGATATCGGCGCCGCCTTTTCGCAAAAATTTGAATGCCCGGTTTTGGTTGAGAACGATGCGAACCTCGTGGCCAAAGCCGAACAGCTTTTTGGATTGGGTCGTAATGTCTCCAATTTTGTGGTGATAACGATTGAGCACGGCGTTGGTATGGGCATCGTGATTGATGACAAAATATACCGCGGCTCTCGTGGCTGCGGTGCTGAGTTTGGACACGCCAAAGTTCAGCTTGAAGGGGCATTGTGCCAATGTGGTCAGCGCGGGTGTCTTGAGGCCTATATCGGTGACTATGCACTTCTAAGAGAAGCCAATGCCGTTAACATCGGCCACCCAATAGCCGACCTCCCAAGTCTTTGGGAACTCGCGCAAACCGGTAATCCACCAGCGCAATCCATCTTTGACCGAGCGGGCAGGATGTTTGCAATGGGGTTGGCCAATGTGGTGAACATCTTTGATCCAGAAGTCATCATTCTCGCAGGACACAGGGCTGCATTTGACCATCTGAACCTTGTGGGAATCATGGAAGAACTCAAAGGGCACGTGGTCAAAGTGGATGCGCCCCTAACGGAAATCAAAGCCCACCAATGGGGCGATAAGATGTGGGCAAAGGGCGCCGCAGCCTACGCGCTTGATGGGTTTTCAGCGCTGAAGATCAGAGAGATGTCGATCAGTGCTGCGTAGTGCTACCGGAATATGCCTTGCTGCGGTTTTTCCGATAAGCGCAACCGCAGACATTCGCTTCACACCAAGGGAAGTGCCGAAACATGTCTACAGTGGCGGCTGGGAGCATTTCGTAGGCGGTGGCGTCGCTGCGTTTGACTGTAACGAAGATGGATTGCTTGATGCATTCATCGCGGGTGGGGCATCGCCTTCAACGCTTTGGGTCAATACTGCGAATAACGCAGGGGCGGCTCTTTCGTTTGAGGCCCGTGAGCAACCAATTCTGAATGTAACCGGGGTCACGGGGGCTTATCCGATTGATTTGACGGGCGATCAGATCACCGACCTTGTCATTCTAAGAGCAGGGCCCGACCTATTGCTCAAAGGCGAAGGCAATTGTTCCTTCTCCGAATATGGGAGCGAGTTGAACTTCAATTCTGACGACCATTGGACAACCGCTTTTTCAGCAACTTGGGAAACTGGAAATACGCTGCCAACCCTCGCCTTCGGGACCTATGTTGATCGCGGTAATCCAGATGGTCCTTTTCAGGCGTGTGATGATCTGCTGCTCTATCGCCCCAAAGGTGCTCAATATGATGCGCCGACAAAGCTCTCACCAGGATTTTGCTCCCTTTCTATGCTCTTCACCGACTGGAAACGCGCTGGTCGTCAAGACCTGAGAGTCAGCAATGACCGTCACTACTACGTAAAAGGCGGACAGGAGCAGATGTGGGCCATGGAGACGACACCGCGCCTTTATGGAAAAGCCGATGGTTGGAGGCCTTACCAGCTTTGGGGCATGGGTATCGCTTCACGTGATGTGAACGGTGACGGATATTCCGATGTCTATCTAACCTCGATGGGCGATCAAAAGTTCCAGCTTTTTGATCCAGCAACAGACGGCCCCAGCTATCAGAACGTACCTTTTGAAGCGGGTGCCGCAGCGCATCGCCCCTATGAGGGCGGAGATGGTCGCCCCTCGACCGGTTGGCATGCCGCCTTTGGCGATATTCAAAACGATGGATTAGACGATATTTTCGTGGCGAAAGGTAACGTGGATCAAATGCCGGATGCGGCACTGGATGATCCCAACAACTTGCTTATCCAAAATACTGTAGGTCAGTTTGTGGAACAGGGCGGAGAAGCGGGTATTGGCAGCATGCTGCGTAGTCGCGGCGCAGCCTTGGCGGATTTCAATTTGGACGGAAAGCTGGATTTGCTGGTGGTTAACCGGCGCGCTGACGTTCAAGTTTATGAAAACGTTTCTAAGGCCCAGAACTGGGCAGCGCTCGACCTGCAGGTCACCGGTTCAAACCGTGATGGAATTGGATACTTCTTAGAGGTCGAAACGAACTCCGGGCGTTGGGTGCGTGAAGTCACGATTGGCGGTGGACATGCAAGCGGAGTTTTGGGGCCACATCACTTTGGATTGGGTGCCGCTGAAAGCGCAAAAGTGCGGTTAGTACGCCCTGATCAAACGGTATCGGATTGGCAGCAACTTGACGTGAATTCCATCAGCCGCGTGATTGATGATGGCCGGAAGTTGCGGGTCGATTAACGATCAATTGGCAGTCCGCTTGGCACAGATTCAGGAACCCCCAACCCTTCAGAGCGCCAAGAAACATCCGTCAGGGTCTCAAGAAAAGCGATCAGATCGTCTACCTCTTGATCTGTAAAGGGATCGGCGTCCAGTTCGTTGGCCAAAAGTATATCAGGTTTTGAATTAGGGTTTTCGAGCTCAGCCCAGTCATTTACGGCTGAGAAGCTTGGCAGGATAACCTGCTGACGATCGAATGCCGCAAAGGATGAGGCTGCATCACCGTGGTGTCTGATCATCGCTTCAAGCGAGGGGATGGCCCCATTGTGCCCATAGGGCGCGGTCAGGGTGACGTTGCGCAGGCTTGGCGTGCGGAACTTGTGAAAATCTGCCGCTTCTCCCGTGACCCGTCCACGTCCAACATCGTTGTTGTGGTTTTCAAACCGGGCAGCTTTCCCTGGTCCGAATTGTGGAAGACCTATCGCGTGGAACCCATGATCGGTCTGGAAACGCCCACTATGACAACTCGCGCAATTGCGCTCGCTATAGAAAATCACCAGCCCGCGTCGCTCTTTGGGGGAAAGCTCTGCTGAACCTGCTAAAAATTGATCAAAGCGGCTGTCGTCCGCCCGCCATTCAACTGCAATGAAAGAGGCCAGAGCATTCGCGATGTCAGTAAAAGCGATCTGTTTGTCGGCGCCAATCGTTTTTGCAAAGCGCTCCCGATATTCGGGAAAATCTCTGACCCGTTTGGAGATCAGATCCCACGCACCGTCGGGGCCAGACAGCTGACCAAGCCTGACAGCTTGAGAGATTTCATTTTCAGAATAATGCCCTGCCATTTCATCGGCGCTGAGAACAGGAAACATCGCCTGGGCCGATAAAACGGAGTCAAACCCCGAAACCATGTCTTCTCCCAGCGGCGTGCGCATGCCTCCGGGGCGAGAGGCATCGGCCTCTAACCTGCCGTCGTGGAACATCACATCAAACTGGGTTGCGCCAAGATTGAAAAGGGCAGGGGCGTTTCTGGGGATGCGTTGTTCAGGCAGGTTGTTTGGGTCGGCTTTGCGCTCTGGGCCTAGTCCGATTCCACCCTCGCCGAGCGATAGGGCGACGCCGTCTGCGGTATTCAAATTGGGATGATGACAGGTCGCGCAGCTGATATTGCGGTTGCCGGACAGAATGGGATCGTAAAAGAGGAGCCATCCCAGCTCGACGCGGTCATAGTCATGTATCGGGAATACTGGATCAGCGCCAAATTCCATCGCGAAGGAAGGAACAGCGCTCAATGAAAGAGCCAGAATGCCCGCGCGATATCTCATTCCATTCCAACCGCTTCGATGATCAATGTTTGCTGATACGGCTTTTCTGGGGATGCCATCACCGAAGGAAATTCCTTGATATTGACTGCATTTGGATAGCCCTGCGGCTCAAAACAAAGACCCGCCGCCGCGCCATAATTTGCTCCGTCCAAACCGCCAGAAAGGTTGGGCAGCCCATGCGCTGTATAAATTTGCGCCCCATCTTGATCAGAGAATATTTTTATTCCTTTCCCGTCAGAGGCACGGATATCTGCGACCTCCCTAAGGGTCGCATTTCCTAGATCATCAAAGATAAAGTGGCAGTCTAGGCCGCTTTGTTCGAATTGGCGAAAAGTCGGAGAGTTTCTTAGGTCTAATGGGCCTCCAGAGGTATCAATCACTTTACCCGTAGAAACCCCAATGTCGTTCTGTTCCAGTAGGCTGTGAGTTGGGCATTTGATGCGATAGTCCCAAATATCGCGCGTTCCGCCAAAATTGTAATAGTTGTGCTGAGCTAGACTAATTGGCGTTACTGCATCGACGGTGGCCTTCATGTCATATCGAAGCTGGCGCTCGCTCAATGTGACGAGGACCTCGATACGAGCGTTTCCCGGGAACCCCATTTCTCCATCTGGGGAGTGATATTCAAAGCGTGCTTGCGTGTCTGAAACCTGTGACAAATCCCAGATCACAAGGCTCAGTGAGCGAGACCCGCCATGGAGCGTCGTTGCCCCCTCGTTTTTGTCAAGCTCGACCACACCGCCCTCTGTCTGATAGCGGCCGTCGCCAATCCTGTTAGAGACTCGCCCTGCAATCGTGCCAAAGAAGTATTGTGAAGTTAGGTATTCCTTTGGGTCTTCAAACCCAAGGATCATTGGCACCATCTCATCTCCAGAGCTCACACGCCAATCCCGTGTTGTCGCCCCAAAATTCAGTAACGAAAGTTGGGCATTCTGAGTTTTCAGAGTAACAAGCTTAAGGGCATCTGAGGCGTGGTTTTGCATATCTTAATCAAGGCCTTTAGGCGGGTGAGAGGGCCGATGTAACTGCTGGATACAAAGCCCTGAATTGCGCATATCGTTCTTGATAGATCGACACCAAACTGGCGTCAGGTTCAATGGTTTTTGCAATCTCAGGCTTGCTCATCAGGCTATTTATATCGCCGCCAATATCAGCGGCCATCGCCAAACGTGCGGCCCCCAGCGCTGCGCCGAACTCTCCCTTGGCCGGTAAATCCAAAGTAACATCCAGCACGTTAGCGATGGTTTGCAGCCAGAACGGGGATTTGCTGCCCCCGCCTGTTGTTGTCAAAGCGGAGATTTCGGTGCCTGTCGAGCGCAACGCATGAAGGCAATCCGCCAGCGAGAAGGCGACACCTTCCATGACCGCCGCAGTCAGATCAGATTGATCCGATGAGATGTCCATTCCAGCAAAGACACCACATGGTGTCGCTGTGTTGTGAGGTGTTCTTTCGCCTGACAAGTAGGGCAGGAACAGAGCGGAAGTTGGGCCGGAAGGTTTTTCAGGCAATGTCCCGGCCAGCGCGGCGGGTGTGGAACCTGTGACTTTCGCAAGCCAATTCAAACTATCGGTTGCCGCCAGCGTTACGCCCATCTGAAACCAAGTATCTGGCACCGCGTGGCAAAAGCTGTGCACTGCCTTGTCGGGGGCAGGAGCATAGGTATCGCTTGCCGCAAACAGCACACCAGAAGTTCCCAGTGAAACAAAGCCATCGCCCGCAGAAAGGCAGCCAAGACCACAGGCGGCAGCCGCGTTATCTCCGCCTCCACCGGCGACTATGACTGGGCCTGTCATGCCCCATTCAGACCTCAGCTGATCGCGGAGTTCGCCTGCTTGATCGCTGCCTTCAACTAATTGCGGCATCTGGGCTTCAGACAGCTGGCATGTATCCAGCAATTCGCTAGACCAGCTGCGTGTTCCCACATCCATCCAGGACGTGCCGGCACTGTCAGACATATCGCTTAGGCTTTCACCGGTGAGCCAGAATCTAAGATAGTCCTTTGGTAACAAAATCTTATGTATCGCAGCAAAGACGTCAGGCTCGTTCTCTCGGACCCATTCGATTTTGGGGGCTGTGAAGCCGGGAAAGACGATATTCCCTGTCGTATCGCGGAACATGGGCATTGCATCAAAGCGACGTGCCTGCGCGTCGGCGCGGGTGTCATTCCATAGCATACAAGGCCGCAGGACGTCGCCATTCCGATCAATCAGAGTGGCGCCGTGCATATGGCCGCTCAGGCCAATCGCCTGTACTGCAGCAACCTCTTTGGGATGCTGTGAACGCAATTCTGCCATCGCTTTTCGGCAGGCATTTATCCATTCTTCGGGATTTTGTTCGCTCCAGCCAGGTTGGAGATGGGTGACTAAACAGGGGGCAGATGCCTCCCCCACAACACAGCCATCAGCATCAACCAATAGCGCGCGTATACCCGATGTTCCAAGATCGAGGCCTAGGTACATGTCTCCCTCCCTTTATTTATTTTAGTTACTAAAATAAAAAGGAAGAAGTCAATGCTGTGTTGTGATCAAGGCTTAGTTTGAGACTGCTGCCATGACACCGCGAAGCTCTGCCAGCCCACGCATGCGACCGATCAGAGGGTATCCAGGCATGCTTTCCTGCACCTGATCGTGCAGCAAATCTTGGCCGTGATCTGGTCGCATCGGGATTTGCCAATCCGCACGACCCTCTGTTTTGCGCCGAGACTGTTCAGCCATCAGCGCCTTCACTGTGCCAACCATGTCGGTGTCACCAGCCAAGTGTTCTGCTTCATAGAAACTGGTCCGAGAGCCATCCGCAGGGGCAATCCGGCTTGTGTTGCGCAAGTGCGCAAAATGAATGCGATCCCCAAGCCGTTCGACAAAGCCGGGGCCATCAAAGTCTGGGTTCACACCCAACGACCCAGTGCAAAGCGTGATTCCATTGCTGTGGCTATCCACAGCCTGCATCACAGCCGCATAGTCCGCTTCAGACGACATAATGCGCGGCAGACCCAGAAGCGAGAAGGGGGGATCATCAGGATGGCAGCACATCCGTATCCCCAGACGTTCTGCGGTTGGGATAACTTCGCTTAAGAAATCGACGAGGTTCTGTCGCAGGACGTCTCGCGTCATCCGAGCGTAAGTTGCGAGATGATCGCGGATTTCTTCAGCGGTCCATCCGTCATTCGCGCCGGGCAGGCCCGCGACAATATTCTGCTGCAGCGCCAGCTTGGCAGCGTCATCCATCTGCGCAAATCGACGTTCTGCGTCAAAGACGATGTCAGATGAGTAATCCGCCTCGCCCCCCGGACGTTTCAGGATAAAGAGATCAAAGGCAATAAAATCGACCAGATCAAAGAGCATTGCCGATGCGCCTGTTGGCATAGGTGCGCGCAGGTTGGTGCGTGTCCAATCCAGAACCGGCATGAAGTTGTAGCAAATTGTGTAAAGACCTGCAGACGCAAGGTGTTCCAAGCTCGTGCAGTAGTTTTCAATATGGGATTTATAGTCTGAACCTTTGGTCTTGATGACCTCAGACACTGGTAGACTTTCCACCACATCCCATGTCACACCCGAAGCTGCGCCATTTGGCAGGCGCTCGATTTCAAGCTTTCGTTTTTCAATCTCTTCCAGGCTCCAGATGGTCCCGTTTTCGATATGGTGAAGGGCGCTGACAACGCCCTCCACACCAACCTGCGGCAGATCAGAAATGTTGACTGTATCCGCTGGCCCAAACCAGCGCCAAGTTTGACGCATCACGTCTTAGGCCTTTCGCAGAGAGTTTCCGGTCGCAGTGTCAAAGAGGTGAATGTGCTCTCTGTCAATCACAATACCAACTTCTGAGCCGTGACCCACGTTGGTCTGACCGCGCAGGTGCACCGTGATTGGGATATCGCCGCTTTGACCAAAGACAAAGGACTCACCGCCAAGCTGTTCTGCATCGCGCACAGAGACAGTCATGTCTGCGCCAGCCCCTTCAGCAATGGTCAGATGGTTCGGGCGGAACCCAAGGGTGATCCCTGCGCCTTCGGTGACATCAAACGCAGATGCCTCCAATGCCATGGACACGCCAGTTTTGGTTTTGAAGGCCAGAGACCCGCCATCGATCTTTTCAGCGGTACCTTCCACGAAGTTCATTTTCGGGGAGCCAATGAAACCCGCGACAAAGATGTTGTCGGGTTTGTTGTAGATATCCAGGGGTGCTCCGAATTGCTCTACTTCACCCAGACGTAGAACGGCGATCTTATCGGCCATGGTCATCGCTTCCACCTGATCGTGGGTCACGTAGATCATGGTGTTGCCAAGACGGCGGTGCAGATCGGCGATCTCGCCCCGCATATCCACGCGCAGTTCAGCATCCAGGTTCGACAGAGGTTCGTCAAAGAGGAAGATCGATGGTTCACGTACCACGGCGCGGCCAATCGCGACCCGTTGACGTTGACCGCCCGATAGATCCTTTGGCTTTCGGTCCAGCAGCATATCGATTTGCAGCATTTTGGACACCGATGCGATTTTGCTCTCGATCTCTTCTTTGCTGGTTTTGATATTCTCCAAACCAAACGACAGGTTTTGGCGCACGGTCATATGCGGGTAAAGCGCATAAGACTGGAACACCATCGCCAGGCCTCGATCCGCTGCGGCGACGTCGTTCACGACCTCGCCACCAATGGAAATCGTACCGCCGGTAATGCCTTCCAGGCCGGAAATCATCCGTAGTAGGGTGGATTTACCGCAGCCCGATGGGCCAACAAAGACACAGAATTCGCCCTGTTTGATGTCGAGATCGACACCTTTGATGACTTCGACATCGCCATAGGATTTGCGGACGTCTTTTAGAACAAGTTGTGACATGATCTATCCCTTATTTCCCGCCCGTCGACGCAATACCGGTGGCGATATATTTTTGGAGGAATGCGAAAACGCAGGCGATGGGTAGCAGAACCAGCATGGTCATGGCCAAGAGGTTGCTCCATTGCGTTTCCAAGTCCCCTTGGAAGGAGTTCAACGCCAATTGCAGCGTGAAGTTTTCGGTGCTTGAGAGCACGATGAGCGGCCAGAGGAAGTCGTTCCAGCGCCACATGATCGCGAGGATCGCAAGCACGGCAATTGCCGGGGCGGAGAGCGGAATGATGATCCGCCAGAAAATTTTCCATTCGCTGGCTTTATCCATACGGGCCGCGTCCAGAATTTCATCAGGAATGGTCAGCATGTATTGCCGCAGAAGGAACACACCGGTCGGCGTCGCGGCGCCGGGGATAATTACACCCCAAAGGCTGTCCGCCATATTGAGTTCCTTGGTGATCAAGAACAGCGGTACCAAGACCACGGTCTGCGGGATCATCAGCGTACCGATGACCAACGCAAGAACCACCATGCGGCCTTTGAACTGGTATTTAGACAGGGCAAAGGCGGCCATGGAGTTTACGACCAGCATGATGATTGTGGCCGTCGCGGTGATGAAGACCGAGTTCATGAAGAACTTCAGGAAGTTAAACTTCTCAAACAGCTCAACATAGTTATCCGTTGCGAGCGAGAAGCTCTCGATGGGTTTTCGATCTTGGATGTTCACCTTCAGACGGGTCTCTGGATCATCCGGGCGCACCATCTGCGCGACAAGGCCGATGCGGCGAATTTGCGCCAGTGTTTCACCAGCATATTCGCCATCGGTGATTTCAAACAACGCAAGTGGTTCATCATAGCCCGGAACCACGACGGTTTCCGCTTCCATTGGAAGGATCCGAGGAGGGAATCGCGCCAGTTCCGCGTCTGTCTTAAAGGATGACAGGCCTAGCCAGATCACCGGCAGGAACATCAAAAGGACGCCGAGGCCGAGGTAAATATAGCTGACCCAATCGGTCCAATCAGGCTTGCCATGGCCGCGCGTGCGGGTGAGGAAAGAAATCACTTTAGCCATCGACGTTCTTCCTGTTGATCCAGAGTTGAATGATGGTCAGCACAACCAGAACCGCTGCCAACAAGAGCGAAGCCGCTGCAGCTGGTCCAAAGAGGCGCGGTGCACCCGCAAATCCGGTTTCATAGACGTATTGAATGATCAGCGTGGTTGCAGAACCTGGTCCGCCTCCGGTGAAGGCATAGACTTCTTCAAAGGTCTGAACGCCTTTAATGGTCGCCAGTACCAAGACAACCAACATGGTTGGCATCAGAAGGGGCAGGGTGATACGGCGGAACACACGCCACGGAGAGGCACGGTCCATCTTGGCCGCCTCATAGACGTCGCGGGGAATTGCCTGCAGGCCAGCCAGAAGAATAAGCGTGTAGAACCCCATATGGGCCCAGACAGACAGGAAGACGCTCCAGCCAAAGGCCCAGGAGCGATCAAGCAACCAGTTGAAGGTCTCAAGCCCCATGCCATCCAGCCAGGCATTCAGGATGCCTTCACGCTGAAGGATCCATTTCCAGATCAGCGCAACAACAACAGGGGACAGCAATACAGGGAAGAAGAAAACAGCGCGGAAAAAGCCGCGCGCGCGGATCTCACGGTTCAGGATGATCGCTGTGATCAGAGCAAAAGCCACCATCAATGACACTTGAAGCACCACAAACCTCAGTGTGTTCCACACCGCGCGCCAGAAGAGGTCGTCGCGACAGGTGTTTGGATCAGCGAAATTCTCGCAATCCAGCAGGGCTGTGAAGTTTGAGCCCCCCACAAAAGGGCGGTCGCTTAACAAGATAGCATCGGTGCCAGTAACGGCATAGGCGAAGTTCAGGATCACGGGCAGGAAGGCAAATAGGCCAAACAGCACGAGGTTCGGGAAAAGGAAAATCCAAGCGGGGTTTTTCAGTCCCAGTTTGTCCTGAAGAAATTTGATCGGCCATTCGATCACCCGCATGACGGGTTCAAGGATCATCAACATGAGGAGACTCGCTTTGTGCGAAAGTGGGACGCCGCTCGAGAGACCCGAACGGCGTCGTATTTATGGACGAAGATTAGTTAGCTTCGGCAAGCGCCTGTGCCAGATCTTCTTTCGCACGCATCATCGCGTCTTCAACAGACAGTTCGCCAACGATCGCCTGTGTCACACGCTGTACAGTGATGTTGAACATTGCGCGGTTGTTTTTGTAGCCTTGGTACATGAAGGCAGGGCCTTCCAGCTTACCAACCTGCGCGCCCCAAGCGTTCAGAGCTGCCGCTGCGCCTGCGGATGCACCTGCATAGTCAACGCCTTTCGCAGCAACAGCTGCGTGTGCCGGGATGTTTTTAGTTTTCGCAGTCATCTCAGCGTAGTTTTCTTCCTGCGCCAGATAGTCGATCGCTTTTGCGACCAGCTCTGGGTGCTCAGTGTCAGAGAAACCTACGATACCCGCGCCACCTGGCATGCCGGTACAACCGCCCGCACCACATGGGGAACCCACAACAACCCAGTCAAACAGGTCACCTACGTCGCGGTCCATGCGGCCAACCTGCCAAGAACCGGAATAGTAGTAAACCAACTGGCCATTGATGAATTCTTGCGCCGCATCTTGGTAGCTAGAGCCACCTTGGCCCGCCCAAACGTCACGCGCCATGGTGCCGTCTTCGTGCCAGTCTACGAACTTCTGAACGTAGGCTGTGAAGCCGTCATCCACGAGGATTGCATCGCCGTTGTCGTCAAACAGTTTCGCACCGTAAGAGATTGCTGGACCTGCAATACGGTGGCCGGAACGGTCCATCGCCATTGGGAAATCAGTGCCGGTTTTCTCTGCAACCATGCGAGACGCCGCTGCCCAGTCATCCCAAGTCGCATCCGCGCCAGGAACCGCTACACCCGCCTGATCGAACAGGGTTTTGTTGATGTAAGCACCTGTGATGGTCAGCTGAGAGTGCAGGCCGTAGATGCCTTTGTCGTCCGCAGATGCACGGTACCAATCCAGCGTGCCGCCGAAGTTTTCTTCCCAAGCTGCTGTATCAACGTATGGGGACAGGTCCAGATAGAATTTGTTCAGACCGCCAAGGTCAGTGACCTTCGCCATGTCAGGACCTGTGCCTGCCGCCAGCTGAACTGGAAGGCTTTCCAGGATCGCTTTGTATGGCACTTCGTCAATTTTGACGGTCACGCCTGGGTTTTCCGCTTCAAAACGGTCAAAAATTTCGCGCGCTGTGGAACACTCTGTCCCGTCGCTTGAGCACATATATGTGATTTCTTGCGCACTCACTGCACCGGCACCCGCCGTTAGGCCTGCAGCCGCAACGCTGACCGCCAGTGCTTTTTTCAATGTAGACATCTTGTATCCTCCCTAAATGTCTTATTCTCTTTTTATATCAAGCCATTATCATTCGGACGGCAACCAGCTTTCATACAGGTCGCAATCCTTCGTCAATGGCAGCTCGATAATCCTCTGAGTACGTGAAGACAGGTAAATCGCCGTCACCAATTCCAGTGACCGGCGTCCATCTTCTAAAGTGACGGCGTTGTTTCCACCGTTTTGTATTTTGTTCCACATGGCTTCGAAGAATCCCACGAAACCGGGTTTTGCGTCAGGCACTTCGGCCAATATTGCATCCACTTGGGCTTGGGTTACATTTGCGCCTCGCGCCCCAAAAGTCCATTCACCTTCCGAAGGTTGGTAGGGCAGGGTGCCGCTTTCTGCTGTGAGATTCTCAAAGCAGAACCGGAAACGCGTGATGTCATTATGTGACCCTAGCGTAACGGATGAGGTTGCCAGAGCACCGTTTTTCATTTTCATCGAAATTGATGCGCAATCTTCGACTTCGATGTCATTGACGCGCGTAGCCGTGAAGGCATGAACCTCACCAATTGGACCAAAAACCGCGCAAAGAAGGTCGTGGTTGTGGATCGCATGGCCCAAAACAGCTCCGCCTTGCTCCCCTTTCCATGTCCCGCGCCAGGGGTTGGCATAGTATTCGGGCAGGCGGTTCCACTGCGTGTCCACGCTTGCCAACAAAGGCTTGCCCGCAAGGCCCGCGTCCATCAACGCTTTCAGCTTCGCAAACCCAGGTCCGTAACGGTACTGAAACACAGGTGTCAGAAGTCGATTGTTCGCCTCTGCGATCTCAGCAAGCCGATCCGCATCAGCAAGCGAACTCACCAGCGGCTTTTCACAAACCACATGTTTGCCCGCCTCAAGCGCCGCCTTGGACATATCAAAATGCAAATGCGGGGGCAGGCATATGTCGACAACGTCAATTGCGTCGTCACCAATGATTTTCTGAAAATCTGGTTCGATAAGTACGTCGCCGGCATTGGCTTCGGCAATGATCTCTTCGGCACGTGCCTCGTCGATATCGCAGATATGCGTGACGGCATACTGCTCTGGCAGCGCAAGATAGCCCGCAAGGTGCTCGCGGCCGATCCCGGCTCCGACGATTGCAACTTTTAACTGCGTTCCCATTTACCTATGTCCCAGACCAATTTGAGGGTTAAGCCAGCGCGATCGCGCGTTTTTCTTTTGATGAGGCCACAATGGCCTCGATCAGTTGATGCACTTGCAGGGCGGTGCGCCCCGGCACCAGAGGCGGTCGACCCTCCTTGAGGCCTTTTGCAAAATCCAAGATGATATCTTGGTGCCATTCATGTGTAAAAGCCATCGGATCCGCACCACCGCCGGTAGACGCTGTTTCCCCGAACACCTCTTCGCGCCCATCGCGCCAAGAGACTTTCAGCACGCCACTCTGCAGATGTGCGACACCGTTTTCAAAGTGCAGCGATATGGACTCGGCATCACCAGGATAGTGGGCAGTAGAGGCCATGAGTGAGCCAACCGCTCCATTTTCAAAGCGTAAGGACGCCGTCACGTAATCCTCGGACTCCATGGCGTGGAGAGGCGTGGTGTGTGCCATTGCCATGACCTCGGAAACCGGTCCCGTCAGACTTAGCAGCAAGTCCATTGTGTGAATGGCTTGCGAAATTAAAACGCCGCCACCGTCACGCGCGTAGGTGCCACGGCCAGGTTCATCATAATAAGACTGATCGCGCCACCAAGGAACCGCCGCTTCTGCCAATACCAGATTTCCTAAAGCCCCTTCAGAGATCAGCGTTGATAACTTCTTAGAGGCGGCGCGGACGCGGTGCTGAAATACGATGCCAAGCGGCACATCTGCGTCTTCACAGATTTGGACAATTTTCTCAGCCGAAGCGACAGTACGCTCGACGGGCTTCTCCATGAGGATCCCTTTGCCCGCTTCTGCGAGCTTTTGAGTGATCTCAAGCCGCGCATTGGGTGGGGTCAAAACGATGGCGAAATCAACATCAGGATCTGCACAAAGATCATCGAGCGATGCATAGGAAGTGAAACCGCCGCCGCAGATATTTTCAGCATCCGTAGCCAATGAAGCTCGGCTTTCTTCTGAGCGCGAGAAAACACCCTGCAAGGACAGAACATCAGACGAGTCCGCAATGGCAAGGAGGTGGGTTTTTGACACCATTCCCCCTCCGATCACAGCGACCGAAATTTTTTTCGCTTCGTCCAAATGTCCCCCGTCATTCAGCATGAGTTCAAAATAACCTGCGGGCAATGATGCAGTATACCGGTATTCATGCAAGAAAAATGTGAGATTTAGGCTCAGCTTTTTGACGGTGAGTTAATCAATTTGCACCGTCACCAAGGGCGTGTCAGCTTGATCAAGCCACCTCGTCCAGTCCATTTGGAGTGAACTGAGGGGGCGTAGCCCTATTTTATTGCTGCGCGCAGAGGCAACGTCTGTAGTTGTCCGCAACTCGGTAAAAGTATCATGGATGCATATGGTGCAGCAATGGTGTATCAATTTGCGAATGGGTATCAGGTTTTCTCGCCAATGGGCGGGACTGAAACGCACTGAATTCACTTGCATGAGTAAAGATAGATTCGCGTGGCTGTAATTTTATTACCCACGCGAACCTTGAGGAAAAAAGGGCTATTTGCTTTGTTCAGCCAGCATCTGTGCCTTTATGCTCAATTCCATTGTCTTGAAGGTATGGGCCTGTGTGGCCGCTGTTTCAGTCCGATCTCGAAGATCATTCGCAAGACGTTGGAAGTAGGGCAGTCCTGCGTCAGAACAATCGATCTTCTCACACCGATCCCCGTTCACCAAAAAGAGGTGGTCAATGCCATCAGAGCCCGCGACATCAACATATTTTCGCAACTCGATATAGCCTTCGGTTCCCAGGATTGTCAGGCGTCCATCACCCCAGGTCGGGAGTGCATCAGGGGTATACCAATCAACCCGAATATATCCGTGCCCATTATCGCTTTTCAGTGCCAATTCTCCGTAATCCTGAAGCCCAGGTGAGGAGGGATTCGCATAGTTTGCAACATTTGCCATTGTGATTTCGGCATCCGTTGAGCCGGTAAAGAATAGGAACTGGTCAATCTGATGCGAAGCAATGTCAGTCAGGATGCCGCCATAGGATTCCCGGTCAAAGAACCACTCTGGTCGAGTGTCTTTATTCAGCCGGTGGGGGCCCATTCCGATCGTTTGGATAACGCGTCCAATGGCTCCTTCGGCTACCAGCTCTGCCGCTTTGGTCACGCTGGCAACTTCGAAGCGTTCTGAGAAGTCTACCGTCCAGATTTTCCCTGTCCGTGCCACGCAGTCCTGTAAAGATTGCAGTTGCTCCAACGTCGTACAGCCAGGTTTGTCCGCCATGACGTCTTTGCCAGCTTCCATGGCTTCAATAGCCAATTGTGCTCGATCTGATGACTTTGCGGCGACCAAGATAAGGTCGATGTCTGGGTTGTTCAGTATGTCTGTTTTATCAGTGAATTCCGGCACATCTGGGAAGCGTTTTTCAAACGAGGCGCGCAACGCAGGGTCGCGGTCATTCCACCAGCCAACAAACTCTGCCCCCACATCAATCATGTTTTGGGCCATGCCAAAGATGTGACGGTGCTCTAAGCCTAGTGCGGCGATTTTAAGGGGAGTGCTCATGTGCGCATCCTATGATTTTGATCCCTGTTCAGCTTCTGTTGCTGATTTCAGAGGAGGGAAATGTTGTGGTGCCGATCTTCGTTCGAGATTTGCTGCTTCCGGAAGCATACGGACTCTCCTCCCGTTGGTGCAGCGCCAGAATATTTGGAGCGGTAGCACACCGGTATACAGCTTGTAAATATTGTTGCGTACCGGTATACAGCCTAAGCGAGTTTGGGGGATAATATGTCGGCTGAGCCAGTTTCCAAAAACCCTTCCGGGTCGATTTCTGAATTGCCTGCCTCAAGGATCGATGCCAAACGGCCCGCCGGTGACCAGATTTATCGCCTACTGCAGCGCGCCATCTTAGACATGTCATTACCGCCCAGCAGCGCGGTGTCCGAGGCTGAGGTCGGAGCGCGTTTGGGGGCCAGTCGCACTCCGGTTCGCGAAGCATTGATCAGGCTGCGCGAAGCCGGTTTGATCGATACCTTTCCAAGTCGCGGTAATTTTGTATCCAAGCTCAGCGCGACCCGCATTCTGGAAGCGCAATTCCTCCGGGAGGGTTTGGAACTTGCCAATATTCGTTATTTGGCCACCGGGGGATTGACCTCGGAGTCAAAAATCGCGCTTCAAACCAACCTCGCCTTGCAGGCTGAGGCGGTTGGTGCGTCTGATGATACAGTGTTTTTTAAGCTCGACGATGAATTCCATCTGCTGATGGCCAATGCCACAGGCCACAGGCGCGCCGCTGAGGTGTTGGAGCGCGAGAAGCTGCAACTTGATCGCCTGCGCGGTTTGTCCCTCAGAACCAAAGGCCACCACGCACAGCTGTATGCTGAGCATAAAGATATCTTTGAGGCTATCGTGGCTCAGGACGAAGCGGGTGCGACTGAGAAAGCGCAACTGCATTTTCGGACCATTCTGGATGTTTTGGCAGACCTCATGCTGCGCCACAAAGAGTATTTTGACTAAACCACGGACGGATTCCCATACCTTCCAAGCCGACAGGATTGTTGCCGATGTCAGGTCGCCCCGAACTGCCCAAGATCGCCGCCACGCTCTACGAAGAGATCAAGGATATCGCCATTGTCTCTCCGCACGGGCATTGCGATCCCTCTTGGTTCAGTGAGAATGCCCCATTCCCCGACCCAGCAACACTGTTGGTGACACCAGATCATTACGTTTTCCGCATGCTGTATAGTCAGGGAGTCGCACTAGAAGATTTGGGGATCGGTGTGCCTGAGGACAAACGTGATCCACGCGAGATTTTCCGATTGTTTGCATCACATTGGCATTTGTTCCTTGGCACGCCAAGTCGCGCTTGGATCGAATATACGCTCCGCAAAACGCTTGGAATCAAAGAGGTTCTCTCCGCCGAAACAACGGACCTTGTCTATGATCAGATCGCCGCGAAGCTCACAGAAAAAGTGTTCCGCCCGCGAGAGGCCATGGAGGCTTTGAATATCGAAGTTCTGGCGACAACTGACGGTGCCTTAGATAGTTTAGACGCCCACGCTGCAATGCGTTCCTCGGGCTGGCAGGGCAGTGTGATCCCAACGTTCCGCCCGGATGACATTCTAAACCCGCTGCGCCCGGGGCACGCCGATAACATCGTGCGTCTCGGAGATATGACGGGTGAGGACACGGCGACCTTCGCTGGCTTCCTAACTGCCATCGAAAAGCGTCGTGCTTTCTTCAGAAGCCTCGGAGCGACGGCCACAGATCATGATGTTCCCTTTCTTATGACGGGGTGGTTGGCCCGTGCAGAAATTGAAACATTGCATGGAAAGGCGATTGAAGGAGCACTCTCAGAAGATGAGGCACTGCAATATTACGGTCACATGCTGATCGAGATGGCGCAGATGTCTGCCGATGACGGCATGGTAATGCAAGTTCACGCCGGGTCTATGCGCTCTACAAATCATGAAGTGCTCGCTAAGTTCGGCCCCGATAAGGGCGCTGATATTCCCATCGCAATCGATTGGGTGCGTGGATTGGATGCGCTCCTGAACCGAGTTGGAAATCATCCTAATTTCCGGTTGCTGGCCTTCACGCTGGATGAAAGCACTTATGCTCGCGAATTGGCTCCAATGGCGGGGCATTGGCCGTGCATGCGCCTTGGCCCCCCGTGGTGGTTCCATGACAGCGCCAATGGAATTCGGCGCTACTTTGATAATGTTGTCGAGACAGCCGGTTACTGGAACCTCGCAGGTTTCAACGACGATACGCGCGCCTTCCTGTCTATCCCCGCCCGCCATGACCTCTGGAGACGCGGTGTGAGCTTGCACTTGAACGATCAAGTGGAGCGGGGAGTCTTCGGTCTGAACGATGCCCGCCGTCTGGCACCTTTGCTCACACGCGATCTGGCAATTGATGCCTACCGGTTGGAGGACTAAAACATGCCACGCATCGTGCATTTGGGATTTGGTAATTTTCACCGTGCGCATCAGGCATGGTACACGCAGCTTAGCAATGACCTAGGTGGCACGCAGTGGGCGATCACCGGCGTGTCCATGAGCCGCCCGGACCTGAGAGACGCACTAAGTCCAGACGGATTTAGTTATTCTCTTGGTCTGCGCGGAGTGGACGGGCTCCGGGTTCAAGCCATCACAGTGCATGACCGGCTGCTGGTGGCTCGCGAAGACCCCCAGTCCGTCATTCGCGAGATTGCCGAACCAGAAACTAAAATCCTGTCATTGACCGTTACTGAAAAAGGTTATGGGCTCAATGCAGATGGGCGGCTTAAATTGGATGATCCTGTCATTCAGACGGATCTCAATTCGGATAGTCCCAAAAGCAGCGTTGGTATCCTTGCTCACGGATTGAAATTACGGTCGAAAATCAATGAGCCGATAACGGTCATGAGCTGCGATAATTTATCGGGCAATGGGCAGCTTTTACGCCAAGCCGTGATGGATTTTGCCCAGGCTGCAGGGTGGAACATGTCTGAATATCTGGAAAGCAGGGTCACTTTCCCTGACACAATGGTTGATCGGATCACACCAGCAACCACCGACATGACGCGTGAGGAAATCGCAGATGTCACTGGTCGGAGAGAACCCGTGCCGGTCATAACCGAAACCTTCTCAGAGTGGGTTATCGAAGATCACTTCGCAGCAGGCCGACCTGATTGGGATGCGGTTGGCGCTGTTTTCTCAAAGGAGGTAGCCCCCTTTGAGGCGCGAAAACTGCGGCTTTTGAACGCCTCTCACAGCCTACTCGCCTACGGAGGCGTCTTGCGCGGGCATGATTTTGTGCATGAGGCGATCAGTGATCCAGTTCTCCGAGATCATGTTGAATCACTTTGGGCCGAGGCCATAGAAACCTTGCCCGTTTCCATTCAGGAAAGTTGTAAAGCCTATTGTGACGCGCTTGTGGCCCGCTTTGAAGTTCCTGCAATTCGCCACGAGTTACGACAGATTGCAGCCGATGGAACTTTGAAACTTCCGGTACGGATTTTTGGAACGGCGACTGATCGTAAATCTGCTGGTTCAGAAAGCTCCGCACTCAGCCTCGCGGTGGGCAGTTGGCTGGCGTTTTGCCACAAAAATGCAATTACTGCTGACCCCAGAGCCAATGAAATCAACGCGCTTCTTTTCAAGAGAGAGCCCGAACAGGGCCTTTACAGAAAGGTTTTGAGGGACATGAATTGGGTAGGCACCTGTCCGTTTGAAGCTCAGGAGTTGGTAGAAAGCGCTCAATCCTGGCTTCACGCTTAAGAGTGTTGGCTGAGTAGAACTTAACCCATTCTTATTGTCTCATTGGTCCACTAAGGCGGATCAAACGCTGCGCACTTCAGATATTTTTCGGATGCAAAATAAAACTTGCATAGATTATGTCTCAATTTATGTTAGCGCTATCATTCATGAGTCGTTTTTCGAGCTCTGAGATGATAAACTTGGGTATATCCCAAACCGAAGATGACCAAAGTGGCCGCGAGGCTAAGGCTAGATATGCCATGTGATACGTCCCGAGCAAAAACTTTGGGATCGTTAGAGGAAAGAAAATGGTTTCACGCGTTATTCCTGTGAACGCTTTTGACTTGGTTCTATTCGGAGCCACGGGCGATCTCGCGCGCCGGAAAATATGGCCGGGTCTGTTCCATCGTTTCGTGGCCGGGCAGTTTGACGAGAATAGCCGTATTCTTGGAGTCTCCCGTTCAGACCATGAGACAGAAAAATTCCGCGACATTGTGCGCAAAGCCATCAAAGATCCTGAGATTGATGACGCACAGCTCGATGCGTTTCTCACCCGGGTCGAGTATATTTCTTTGGATGCCAAAGGGGAGCGAGGCTGGCAGGTGCTGGCGGATGTAGTGCGCTCTGATACGGTCCGCGCTTTCTATCTGTCGGTTGCCCCCAGCTTCTTCGGAGCGATCGCCAGGCGTTTGGAACAGTTTGGCATTGCCACGCCTGACAGCCGGATCGTGGTTGAAAAGCCATTCGGTCATGACCTTGACTCAGCCAAAGCACTAAACGCTGAATTACGGGAGTGTTTTCAAGAGCATCAAATCTACCGCATCGACCACTATTTGGGCAAAGAAACTGTGCAAAACCTGATGGCTTTGCGCTTTGCCAATTCGTTGTTTGAGCCGCTTTGGAACTCCTCCCAGATTGACCATGTACAAATCACAGTAGCAGAAAGCCTCTCTGTAGAGGGGCCGGGCGAGTATTACGATCAATCTGGCGCCATGCGTGATATGGTTCAGAACCACCTGATGCAGCTGCTGTGTCTGACGGCGATGGAGCCCCCATCCAAATTCACACCCAATGCCGTTCGCAACGAAAAGCTGAAGATCATCGAAGCTTTGGAACCGGTGCCTGTCGAAAATATCGCACGAGGACAATATCGCGCCGCAGGAGAGCAGGGCAGCTATAAAGAGCACGCCGGTGATCCCAATTCGACAACCGAAAGCTTCATCGCGATGAAGGTCGAGGTTGCCAACTGGCGCTGGGCGGGAACGCCGTTTTACCTGCGCACGGGCAAGTGTCTGCGGGAACGTGTCTCTGAAATCGCTGTCTTCTTCCGCAATCCGCCGCACATGATCTTTCCGGGGACAGAAACCCCGCAAGGCAATGTGCTGGTCATCCGACTACAGCCCGATGAGGGCATGACGCTCCACACGACCATCAAGGACCCTGGGCCGGGTGGCATGCGCCTGACCGAGGCATCGCTCGATATGACCTTTGCTGACAGCCTCAAGGATTCCGCCAAGCCACAAGACGCATATGAGCGGTTGATTATGGATGTGATCCGAGGCGATCAAACGCTCTTTATGCGCGGCGATGAAGTCGAAAGCGCATGGGCTTGGGCTGATCCAATTATCGCAAGTTGGACTGACCGCAATATGAAACCGCAGCAATATGACGTGGGCAGCGCTGGCCCAGAGGATGCGCTGCTTTTGATGCACAAAGACGGGCGCCGCTGGCGCTCAATTGGCGCTTAACGCGCGTTAGATAGGAAGCTCGACAATGACGTTGAATGCCACCCTAAAAGCCGTCACCGACCGGATTATCGCCCGCAGCGAAGCGACGCGACGCCCGTATCTGGACCGCATGGCTGCGGCCCAATCCAAAGGCCCAAGCCGGGCGCATCTGTCCTGTTCAGGTCAGGCACATGCCTATGCCGGAGCAGGGGTTGACCAAGATGCTCTAGCGACGAAAACCGCAGGCAATCTGGGTATCGTGACGGCCTACAATGATATGCTCTCAGCCCACCAGCCGTTTGAGCGCTACCCAACCCTGATCCGCGACGCCGTACGCGCTTCTGGTGGGACCGCGCAGGTCGCGGGCGGCGTGCCTGCCATGTGTGATGGTGTTACGCAGGGTGAGGCAGGTATGGAACTGAGCCTCTTTTCACGCGATGTGATCGCCATGGCGACAGGCGTCGCGCTCAGCCACAATGTCTATGATGCAGCGGTCTACCTGGGTGTTTGCGATAAGATCGTGCCGGGTCTGGTGATCGGCGCGCAGGCCTTTGGCCACTTGCCAGCGGTTTTTGTTCCAGCCGGTCCAATGACCAGCGGCATCACTAATGACGACAAGGCGAAAGTCCGTCAGGAGTTTGCCAAAGGCGAATGTGGCCGCGACAAGTTGATGGCCTCTGAGATGGCCGCATACCATGGTCCGGGCACCTGTACCTTCTACGGAACAGCCAATACCAACCAAATGCTGATGGAATTCATGGGCCTGCACCTGCCAGGCTCGTCCTTTGTAACCCCAAACACCGAGTTGCGTGATGAGCTGACGAAAGAGGGTGCGTTACGTGCGTTGTCGTTGTCTGCACTTGGTAACAACTACACCCCAACCTGCGATATCCTTGATGAGAAGGCTTTCGTGAATGGTATCGTTGGCCTGATGGTGACTGGCGGCTCCACAAACCTGCTGATCCACCTGCTCGCGATGGCGCGCGCCGGCGGTATCATTCTGGACTGGCAGGATTTTGCGGATATTTCCGAAACAGTACCTCTACTTGCACGGGTCTACCCAAACGGCCTTGCGGATGTGAATCACTTCCACGCTGCGGGCGGCCTCGGCTATCTGATCGGCGAACTCCTGAACGGCGGCATGCTGCATCCAGACACCAAAACCGTCGCGGGTGAGGGGCTGGAGAATTACACCTCAGAGCCATTCCTTGGTGACGATGGCCTGACTTGGCGTCCGGGCACCAAAGTCTCTCTGAACGAAAAAATCGTGCGGCCCTTGAGTGATCCATTCCAAGAAAACGGCGGCCTCTCGCATCTGACGGGCAATCTTGGCACCGGTGTCATGAAAATCTCGGCCGTTGCCCCAGAACATCGTGTCGTCGAGGCACCCGTGCGAGTGTTCCACGACCAGGAGGAAGCCAAAACGGCGTTCAAAGCAGGCGAGCTGACCGAGGACGTCATCATCGTTGTGCGTTTCCAAGGTCCAAAGGCCAATGGCATGCCTGAATTGCACAGCCTAACGCCATTCCTGCAAATCATGCAGGGCCGCGGCCAGAAGGTGGCGATGGTCACCGACGGGCGCATGTCTGGCGCATCAGGTAAAGTGCCCTCTGCGATCCATGTCTGCCCCGAAGCGCTCGATGGTGGTCCGATTGCATATCTGCAGGATGGAGATATTGTGCGCGTGGACGCCCTGAAAGGTGCGCTCGAGATTTTAACAAGTGGTGTTTTAGATCGTAAACCAGCCACAGCGGACCTCAGCGGCAATGAAGCCGGTGTTGGTCGCGAATTGTTCCAAGCCTTCCGCGCTTCCGTCGGTTCAGCCGACAGCGGCGCATCAGTTTTCGGAGTCTGAAGAGATGACCATCACCCCAGCACAGGCCAGCGCTGCTGCCCGTGAAATCTGCGAACTTGCCCCAATTGTCCCAGTTCTAGTGGTTCATGACGTGGCACACGCCCGCCCTCTGGCAGAAGCCTTGGTCGCCGGTGGTCTGCCTGCGCTTGAGGTCACCCTACGCACCCCTGCCGCCTTGGATGTGATCCGCGAAATGGCAAAGGTTGAAGGTGGTGTTGTAGGTGCGGGCACTTTGCTCACACCAGCCGATGTGAAAGCTGCCAAAGACGCAGGTGCGAAATTTGGCGTCTCACCGGGTGCGACAGACAGATTGCTGGATGCATGTGAAGCCGAAGATCTGCCAACGCTGCCGGGGGTCGCGACCTCTTCTGAAGCAATGAAGATGCTGGAACGTGGCTATACTATGTTGAAGTTCTTCCCCGCTGAAGCAAACGGTGGCGCTCCTGCGCTGAAAGCCATCGGTGCACCTCTTCCACAGATTTCATTCTGCCCAACCGGTGGCGTCAGCCCCGGCAATGCGGATAGCTACCTGTCTTTAACAAATGTTGTCTGCGCTGGCGGAAGCTGGGTTGCGCCTTCTGACCTGGTTCAGAAAGGCGATTGGAAAGCGATCGAAGAGCTGGCGCGCGAAGCAAGCCAGCTGCCACGCTAAGTCCTTTCCAAAAAACATTTCAAAAATGGGGTAGGATTCGCAAGATTCCACCCCATTTCACTTGCAAATCCTTCATTTGGGTGGCACCCGATGGAGCCAGACCTGATCAGCTAAGTTTCAGAGGATAGCGACATGCCAGATCTTCGTTCCAAAACATCTACCTTCGGCCGCCGCATGGCCGCCGCTCGTGCCCTATGGCGCGCGACTGGGATGAAAACCGAGGACTTTGGAAAGCCGATTGTCGCTGTCGTCAACTCCTTCACCGAATTCGTGCCGGGTCACGTGCACCTAAAAGATATGGGCCAGCTGGTCGCGCGCGAAATCGAAAAGGCGGGTGGTGTTGCGAAAGAGATGAACACCATTGCTGTGGACGACGGTATCGCCATGGGCCACGACGGGATGCTCTATTCCCTGCCGTCCCGCGAAGTCATCGCTGACTCTGTAGAATACATGGCAAATGCCCATTGCGCTGACGCGCTGGTATGTATTTCGAACTGTGACAAGATCACCCCGGGCATGCTGATGGCCGCGATGCGCCTCAATATCCCAGCGGTGTTTGTATCCGGTGGCCCTATGGAAGCGGGCAAGGTGATCCTGAAGGACGGCGAGCAAAAGGCCGACCTCGTAACCGCTATCGTGGGTGCGACCGATGAAGATCGCAGCGAAGAAGAAGTTGAGAAGCTGGAACGCTCCGCTTGCCCAACCTGTGGCTCTTGCTCCGGTATGTTCACAGCGAACTCCATGAACTGCCTCGCGGAAGCGCTGGGTCTGGCGCTGCCGGGCAACGGCTCTTTGCTGGCGACACACTCCAAGCGCGAAGGCCTGTTCAAAGAAGCGGGTCACAAGATCATCGAACTTTGTGACCGTTGGTACAAGGAAGGCGATGAGACTGCGTTGCCACGTGGCATTGCAAACTTCAAAGCCTTCGAGAATGCCATGGCGCTCGACATTGCGATGGGTGGCTCCACCAACACGGTTCTCCACCTGTTGGCGATTGCCCATGAGGGCGAAGTTGACTTCACCATGGCCGACATGGACCGTCTAAGCCGTGAAATCCCGCACCTGTGTAAAGTCGCGCCGTCCACGCCGAAGTACCACATGGAAGATGTGCACCGCGCAGGCGGCATTGCGCGTATTCTGGGTGAGCTTGACCGCGAGGGTAAAATCCACCGTGAAGTGGCCACAGTGCACGAACGCACCATGGGCGAGTTCATCGACAAATGGGACGTGCGTCGCGAAAGCGCGGGCAATGAAGCGCATGACCTGTTCATTGCGGCTCCGGGTGGTGTGCGCACCACGCAGGCCTTCAGCCAATCCCGTATGTATACAGAGCTTGATCTGGATATCGAAGACGGCTGCGTGCGCGACTTCAAAAACGCCTATTCCGAAGAGGGCGGCCTGTGCGTCTTGTTCGGCAACATCGCCGAACAGGGCTGTATCCTGAAAACCGCAGGGGTCATCAAAGAGATGTATGAATTCGAAGGCACCGCGAAAGTCTTTGAATCCATGGAAGACGCCATGCACGGCATCTTGCAGAACGAAGTGAAACCCTATTCCGTCGTTGTTATCCGCTACGAAGGCCCAAAAGGCGGGCCGGGTATGCAAGAAATGCTCTACCCAACAGCGTATCTGAAATCCAAAAAGCTCGACACAACCTGTGCGCTTCTCACAGATGGCCGCTTCTCTGGCGGCACAGCAGGTCTGTCGATTGGCCACGCCTCCCCTGAGGCGGCAGAGAAAGGCGTGATCGGATTGGTAGAAGACGGCGATAAGATTAAGATTTCCGTACCAAACCGTACGATCCACCTAGATGTGAGCGAAGAAGAGCTAGCCCAGCGTCGTGCAAACCACCCGCAGGCCGATAAGAAATTCTGGAAAGCCGAAGGCCGTCCTCGCGCGGTTTCCAAAGCACTGAAAGTCTATGCGGCGCACGTTGCGAACGCTTCACTTGGTGCGGTGCGCATGATCGATGAAGAAGACGAATAAGTCTTCTTCTCTAAGGCATAACAAAAGGGCGCTTCGGAGACATCCAAAGCGCCCTTTTTTGTAATTAGGAAATTTGTTCTTACAGACCCATGTGATCTGCAAAGATGTGGCGAACGATGTCTTCGCGCTTGAGGCCCTTTTTCGCCAGTTGCTCGTCAGTCATCTCGTTCAGCGCTTGAACGCGTTGCATGCGGTCGCTGGATTCAGCGAGAACCACCATGAAGTGGCCGATAGCAGCGAAGGGTTTCATGAGAAGGCGAAGAACAGAAAAGCCTACGCCGGATTGCAGTGCTACAGTTGCCATGGGACAGTCTCCATAACTGGTTTGTCCCTCCCTGACACCAACTTACTCCCTGAGTTCGGGAGGAGGAAGGTCTCCTCCCGAATAGCCGTTATGCGCCGGATGCAATTCGTAACGGCCTATTTTTTAGGCGTTTCAGGCATCGCTGGCGGTGTGGACGGTTGGCGTGTTCTGCGGCGCGCGGTCGCTTCAGCCTCCTTTGATTTTGGTGTCGGTTTCGGGGACGCTGCTTTGGCAACAGGGGGCTTTGGAGCTACCGTTTTTGCTGGTTCTACGGCTTTTGAGGCTGGTTTCACCTCGACCGGTTTCGGTGCTTTTTCTTTCTTTGGTGTCACGGCCGGTTTTGGTGCGGCAGCGGTTTCGGCGGCCTTGGGCTTGGCTGCGGTTTTGGGTTTAGGAGCTGGTGCAGGTTTTACAGCATCCTTAACAATTGCGACTTTGGGCTTCGCCGCTGTTTTGCGCGCTGCCCGCTTAGGTTTCGAGGCGTTGCCTGCAACACGTTGGCTTGTGAAATCAGGAGCAGACTTTGGTGCGGGCGACTTAGCCACAGTTGGCGTTGCAATGAAAGGCGCCCATAGCGCTTGGTTGAGTACCATCCCCACGCGCAGTTGCTGTTCGACTGTTTTTCCAAAAAATTGCCATCCAGCGACGGTGGCGCTGACGGGATCAACAAGCAAATTCATCTGGATCGTCCTTTACTTTCTGTGGGCATAGGCCCGTTTGGGAATTCTACTTCGTTTAAATTTCGCGCGGCCTCTATGGCAGGTTTTTCCAAGGCAAACTTTCGTGTCATGGCTCAATCAACCTTGATTTGCAGCAAGCTTAGTGGCCAAACATGACAGATTGAGTAAATTCCCTGCTGGAAAATGCTGCAATGCGGCAATTTGCTCTTAAATGCTCAATTAAGCGTCAATTAATTCGGTTTCATTGCAACTGGGTAGGTTTCAGCGCATTTTCCCGCCAACGAATCAAAGGCCCGAGGATCCCGCCATGAGTTTCGACCGTTCCGTCAAAATCGCCCCGTCCATACTATCCGCAGACTTTGCCAACTTCGGTAAAGAGATCGAAGCCGTTGAGGCGCAGGGTGCAGATTGGATTCACGTGGACGTCATGGATGGCCATTTCGTGCCAAACCTGACCTTCGGCCCACCGCTCTGTGCTGCGATCCGCAAGCACATCAACACTGTGATGGATGTGCACCTGATGATCTCTCCGGTTGATCCCTACATCCAAGCCTTTGCAGACGCGGGTGCAGATGTGATGACAGCACACCTTGAAGCCGGCCCACACATTCACCGCACGCTGCAGGCCATTCGCGGGGCAGGGTGCAAGGCTGGTCTGGCGCTGAACCCGGGCACAGGTATCGAAGACATCGAATACCTGCTGGATATGGTGGATCTGATTTGTGTGATGACAGTGAACCCAGGCTTTGGCGGCCAAAAGTTCATCCACAGCCAAGTCGACAAGGTCAAAAAGCTGCGTGCGATGATCGGTGATCGCCCGATCCATATCGAAATCGACGGTGGCATCACACCAGAGACCGCGCCATTGATGGCTGCAGCGGGTGCAGACGTGCTTGTCGCTGGCTCTGCGGTGTTCAAAGGTGGCAGCGTTGATAACCCTGCGCCTTACGGTGAGAACATTCGTGCGATCAAAGCTTCTGTGCTTTAAGCACTGGACTGCGCTTCTAGCACGATCTCAAATTGCTCCAGGGCCAAGGCGCACTGCGCCTTGACCTCATCAGATCTCGGTGGAGGCATCACGCCAATCACGCGTTTGATTTGGTGATCCCCAATCAACAGATGCACAAATGTTCGGGTCATAGCGCCCAGCTGTTCTTCTGATACTTTTCCAGTGGCTTGGATAAGGCCAAGGAAGAGCGGTTGAATCACATCACGCCCGCCTTTGGATATCGCTTCTCCGAGGATACCCGTAGGGTCAGAGGCCGCTGCCCGATTAAGCAGAATCGCACGCTCCCCAAGCAGCATTTCCAAGAATATGGGCGATATTTTTTGCAGGGCTTGCAGGGGATTTTCATCACCTTTGAGCGCCGCGCGGAGCAAAACCTCTGTTTCAGATGCGTTATCGCGCACCATAGCCTCAAAGAGCCCGGTCTTGTCCCCATACCAGCGATAAAGTGTTTCATTTGAAGCCTTTGCAGCTTTTGCGATGTTCAGCATCGACGCACCTGCATAGCCCTTCTCCGATAAGAGCGCGTAGGCCGCTTCGACAATCGCCGCGTGCCGTTCCTGTTTCTTTTGTTTTCTCATCGTACCCCAAAATTCTTGTTGCAATATCCGTACACATCGATACGGATATTGGCAAGGCGTATACTTCTGTACGGAAAATGGAGATTTGATCATGAGATATTTGACGAAAGTAACCATCGGCATCGCGCTGCTGTTGAGCGCGGCGATATTTGGGTTTTTCTATGCCTGGGTGTGTTCAACGATGTGGGGGTTGGATGGTACCGATCCGCGCGTCGCGATAAAGGCCATGCAGGCCATGAACGGCTCTGTGCGGAACGCTGTCTTCGCACCAGCATTTTTTGGGACACCCTTTGCGCTTTGGGTCGCAGCAACACTCGTTTGGAGACAGGAATCTCAACGCAGCGCGTTGCTATTTGCAGCGGCAGGATGCGTTTACTTTTTCTTAGGGCTGGTGCTGACCATGCGCGTGAATGTTCCCATGAATGAAACGTTAGCGCTGGTTGAGGTGCCAGAGAGCATAGAAGAAGCGAAAGCCATCTGGGAGGCCTACTCCAGCAAATGGCAGGTGTGGAACATCACGCGGACCATCACATCCGGCCTGGCGTTCGTTTTGGCACTGGCCGGAGTCTTTGCCTACTCATCAAGGGAGAAGGGCGCTTCGCGCTTGTCTCTAGCGGGCTGAAACGCTGGCCATTCGAATGCCTGCAAAGATCAGAGCGGCACCTGCGGATTTGTTGATCAACCCAACAACCCACTTTCGTAACCCACCGGCGGCAATGCGGTCGCCGAGAAAGCCATAAGCAGTGTATGACATAAGATCGATCGCCAGCGTTGTGACACCCATGATCAAGATCTGCGGCAGGATCGGCATCTCTGGGTTCAAGAACTGGGGTAGGATCGCCGCGAAATACATCAGTGCTTTGGGGTTCGCAAATTCAATGACAAACCCTTGAACATAAAGCTTTTTCGTCGATTTTGATGTGCGACTTGGAGACACTTTGATCGGTCCATTCGCGCTGAATATCGCAGTGACACCTAGCCAAAGCAGATAGGCAACGCCCACCCATTTGATGATTTGAAACAAGAGGTTGGAGGCGACAATAAGAGAGGCGATGCCGGTGCCTGAAAGTATGAAATAAATGACATTCGCGCTCGCAATTCCAACTACCCCAGCGAAGGCTTTTCGCCCTCCATTTGCCGCACCTTGAGAGGCCACAGTGATCGCAGCAGCACCGGGGGTGAAACACACCACTGCTGTTGTAATCAGGAATACGAGATAGGTTTCAATTGTCATTGCACACCTCGGTGAGTATTGAAGTGCTCAGACTATGCCGTATGTGGACCTGTGTCGCGACCCAATTCTTGCGCAATTGGGCAGACCAATTTAGGCCATTTCAGGCAGTACAAGATCCGGTGGGCGATGGCCGTCTTCAAATGTCTTGATGTTCAAGATGACTTTCTCACCCATCTCGATCCGACATTCCAAAGTCGCAGAGCCCATATGAGGCAACATCACCACATTGCCGAGACTGCGCAGCTCAGCGGCCATCTCTTCGCCGCCTTCATAAACGTCGAGACCTGCGCCACCAATGTCGCCCGATTTGAGCGCACGCGTGAGTGCAACTTCATCGACCACTTCGCCGCGGGACGTGTTCACAATGACAGCGCCCGGTTTCATGAGTTTAAGGCGGCGTGCGTTCACAAGGTGGTAGGTTGCAGGTGTATGCGGGCAGTTGATCGACAAAACGTCCATCCGTGCCAGCATTTGATCGAGGCTTTCCCAATAAGTCGCCTCAAATTGCTCTTCGATCCCTGGGTGCAGGCGGCGCCGGTTGTGATAGTGCACTTCCATACCAAAGGCGCGGGCACGTTGTGCAACTGCGCGTCCAATGCGACCCATGCCGAGAATGCCGAGTTTGCGCCCGCCAACGCGTCCACCAAGCATTGCACTCGGAGACCACCCCGCCCACTTGCCGCGTTCCATCTGAGCAAGGCCTTCTGGAATGCGTCGGGTGACCGCAAGGATCAGAGCCATGGCCATATCGGCCGTATCTTCTGTCATAACCCCTGGCGTGTTGGTGACAGTGATACCTTTGGCACGCGCTTCTTCAACTTCGATATGGTCCACGCCTGCACCGTAGTTGGCGATCAATTTCAGCTGAGGGCCAGCTCTGGCGATGACCTCTTGATCAATGCGATCATTCAAATTGCTGATCAGGACATTTGCCTTGCCAACCGTATCAAGCAGCTCTTCGCGCGACATCTGGGTTTCGTCTTCGCGCAGCGTGACATCAAACAGCTCTGCAAGGCGTGCTTCGACCGGGGCCGGCAACCGTCGCGTAACGACAACACTCAGACGCTGCTTTGCCATATGGTACCTCGGGGTTCTTTCCAAATCAGAGCGTTGCTGGCACAGTGCCTCACAGAATGACGGGGCACAAGAACCCCCGCGCAATTTTATGAGCAGACAAATGGTTTCGGGGAAGAGCAGGCGTTCGATTTCTGGCGTATTGGCGGCGGCGATTGCGGTTTTCGCAATGGCGGGTGCGGCAATGGCAGAGACCAAGCGCGGCCCGGTAACCAATCTTCCTATGCCGCGATATGTCAGTCTGAAAGCAGCGAAAGCTAATGTGCGTCGCGGACCGTCTTTGACACACCGCATCGATTGGATCTTCAAACGACGGGATATGCCTTTGGTCGTGACTGCTGAACATGGTCACTGGCGTCGGGTGCAGGACCGAGATGGTGCTGGCGGCTGGGTGCATTATTCACTGTTGTCGGGCAATCGCACCGTGATCGTGCAGGCAGATATGCTGCCATTGAATATGCGTCCAGAGCCGAATACGCCTATGGTGGCGCAGTTAGAGCTGGGCGTTGTCGCCCACCTTGGGAAATGCGACCCTGAGTGGTGCCGCATTTCTGCAGGTGGGTACAAAGGTTGGGCCCGCAAATCTGATATTTGGGGTGTGGGCCCAAAAGAAATTCGCAAGTGACTCGCCTTCCGAAGAAGGGATCAGAAGCGTTTCTTCACTCTTAGATATTCGTGTTCGTAGTTTTCCGCACATTGTTCCGGTGTAAGACGTGCAAAAAACGTGGAATCGTCATACCGAACTTCGTAGACCGCAGTCCAAAGTCCTTGTTCAAAAACAGGCTTCAACTCGTCGCAATATTGGTTGTCCTTGGTGAGCATTGTCCAGAGTTTGCTCTCTGCTATCGGCGCACCGGCATCACCCAGTCTGCCCTTAGCGTTTACTTCAAAAACCAAATCGCGCTTATCCAATACCGCGCTTTCAATCGCCATGGTTTTGGAGAGCTTCCGCGGAAGGCTTGATTGAACCGTGTCTACCTCTGCAAGCAGTTCCTCGGACGGAGGGATGCTTGAAATGCCATTCAGCACCATATGCTTGTAGTGCCAGGGGTCATAGGCGAAGTGGCCAACGACAGGGATCAAGAGGCCTGTGATTGCCATCGCAAGGTAGCTCCAAAGCGACGGATGCCGATTATAGGATGCTGCTGCGCGGATGCCTTCAAGCAGTTGGTAGAGATAAACGACCAACAAACCAGCCAAGACGATACGTGCGGTCTGCGCATACATTCGGGTTTTTGCGATGTCGGTGGTGTCGGCGATTATTAGAAGATAACCCATCAGTGCCGATATTAGTAGCACAACTATAACGACATAAAGCCAGAAAATGCGCCAGACCGGTACGGTGCGCAGGAAATAACTTAGCATAAAATAACCTTAGCAAAGAAAAGGGCCCGAGTTGGCGGGCCCCTGTGATTATGCTTCTGTTATTTATAGACTTCTTTTTCGGTTGGGAAGGCCCGAGTTTTCACGTCTTCTGCATATTCTGACACAGCGCGTTCAATCGCTGGGCCAAGATCGCCGTAGACCTTAACGAACTTCGGTGTCCATTCGTTCAACCCTAGCATGTCTTCCAGAACGAGGATTTGGCCATCGCATTGTGCTGATGCGCCGATGCCGATTGTCGGGATCGGACAGGTCTCAGTGATTTTATTGGCGAGCTCTTCGACGACGCCTTCAACCACAACTGAAAAGGCACCTGCCTCAGCAACGGCCTTTGCGTCTTCGATGATTGCGTCCCAGCCGTCTTTATCGCGGCCCTGGGTTTTGAAACCACCCATCACGTGAGAGCTTTGCGGTGTTAGTCCAATATGCGCCATGACAGGTATGCCGCGCTCCACCAAGAAGTGGATGGTCTCGGCCATGCGTTTGCCACCTTCGAGTTTCACCGCGCCACAGCTGGTTTCTTTCATGATTTTGGCCGCGTTTCTGAAGGCCACAGCTGGGCTTTCTTCATAGGTGCCAAAGGGCATATCCACAACGATCAGCGCTTTTTCGGTACCTCGGACAACGGCTTTGCCGTGCATGATCATTAGATCAAGCGGTACACCTACAGTGCTTTCCATGCCGTGCATGACCATGCCAAGGCTGTCACCCACCAAAATGAAATCCGCGTATTTGTCGACGATGGCCGCTGTATGCGCGTGGTAGCTTGTCAGCGACACAATCGGCTCGCCGCCTTTACGGGCAGCGATTTCTGGCACGGTTGTGCGGCGGATTTTGACTTGCTTGCTCATGGTGTAATGACCCTTTGATCTAGCAGAAGGACACCGCCGAATTCCGCAGAAAGCATAATGGCGGCGGGGGAGGTCAGAGGGCCGCTGAGTTCAGCCAGCGATTCTGCCTCTACGATGTCGAGACCGCGCAAAGTGGCGCGAGGCTCGGCGTTGATTGTGTTGGATATTGTTTTGCGAAGAGCCTCGACGCTTTTATCATCCAGCGCCTCCACTGCATCCAGAGACCGCGAGAGCACCAGTGCAGCTTTTCGGTCCTCAGCACCAAGGCGAACATTGCGGGAGGACATGGCAAGACCATCTGCTTCGCGGACGATCGGAACGCCAATGATGTCGATTGGAAAGGCCAGATCGCGCGTCATGCGCTTGATGATCTGGAGCTGTTGATAGTCTTTTTCACCGAAGGCCGCGAAGTCAGGCTGCACAAAGTTGAAGAGCCGCGCCACGACGGTGGTCACACCCCGGAAGTGACCGGGGCGCACTTCGCCATGCAAAATGTTGGCCATGCGCGTTGTTTCCACGATGGTCTCATCACCATCTGGATAAACGTCGATGACCTCAGGGATCAGCACCAGGTCAACGCCAGCTTCTCGTAACATGGCCAAATCGCGCGCTTCGTCGCGGGGATAGCTGTCTAGATCTGCAGCTTCTCCAAATTGGGTAGGGTTTACGAAAATCGTCACCGCGACCCGGTCAGCGCGGGCCTTGGCAGCTGCCACCAATTCCATATGGCCAGCGTGCAAGAAGCCCATGGTGGGGACCAAGCCCAGAGTTTCTCCGGCTTTACGATAGGATTTCACGGCGCTGCGACAGTCAGCGATCGTACGGACAACCTGCATTGATAGGCTCCCTGAAGTCATTTGCTGAGGTGTAACAAAATATTCTGCGCTGCGGCAAGGCTTGCCACAAATTGTGTCGTCACGTGATTTGTCATGATTTCGGCAAAATTCCCTCAGAATTCCGGCAATTTGTTTTGCAATGCTTTAAAAGTCTAAAGGAGTTTGCCTAGTATGCGCCGCGTTTTACCCATGATGTTCGCTTGTCTGTCTTTAGTCGGCTACGCCGTCTTCAATGCACATAGCGACAAGGGTGAGGATCTTGCATACTTAGTGCCCGAAGCTGCACCCGTATTGGTAGACACGTTGACACAGTAATTGGTCAACCCCCTCAAATAGGCGCAATGATGCCTCGTTTGTTTCCTATTACTGCCTAATCGATCACATAGCTCTTGATGGAACCGATTTGTTTTGGAGCCGTCTTATGTTGAAGTACCTTCCTGCTGCCTTCGCTGTTATTGCCGTTGGGGTTTTCACTGCGCTTGACTACATGGGATACCGCAATCGTTCGGTTGAAATCGCCAGCCTGCAAGAGGCAGCGACCAAAATCGACGCGGATTTTGAGGTCGCAGAGGTCTCTTACACAGATCATCTTCTTAGTATGATTGGCATGGCGGATGGCTTGCCAGATCCGACGCTCGAGTCCGCTCGGATTGAGCGGAAAGTTCTGCGTGCAGCGCCATTGAATAGTTATTTCCCTACGCCTTCGGAAGATGTCTTGGCGGGATGGGAACGGATTGAGTGGCAGAATGATTTTCACACAGGATTTGGCTGGCCGGATGGAATGACGGCCGAGGAGACTGCAAGTTATGCGCCTGATCTTGAGCGAGATGTTGCAATTTTCTTGAACGGTCGCAGCTCGATCTACCTGCGTGCTGAATTTTCTGAACCTACCAACGCATTGGCAACACGTTTGAAGCAGGCATATTGGGTTGTTGAAAGCGGTCGCTCTCTGGATCGCCTGCGTGAGGGCCGTCCGCGCGCCAGTTATTTCTGGACCAATGTAAAAGAGACAAGCCGCGGAGCGAGTGTGTATGACGCGAAGGATCACAAGCACTTTCACCAAGTTGCCGGGGTGCATTGGCTGACAGCCAAGTCCAAAACCGCGCGCCGAGATGAAAAGATGCGCTATATGTTTGCCTCATTGGGTGGCGGCGTTGTTTTGAAGTTGCGCGCTCATGCGCCCGAAGATGTGATCAAGCAATTGATGGATCAACTTGATTATCAGTCACTCAATCAAATGCAGACACTTCCAAGCCCGCTTATCGCGGATGGCCTGGATGAACATCTGATCGATACTCCTGAAAATTGGCTGGAACAGCACGGTAGTGAAACACCTGTCGCGAGCCATGGAACTGGGCTTGGCCAGAACAAAATAAAGGCGAAGTCCGAACAAAAAGAAGCTAAGTCTCTTCCAACGGTTCATAAAGGTGGCTTCAGCGGAAAGAACTGTACAGGTGAAAAAGGAAAGACCTGCAAGGTCACAACGCAGTAGCAGGCTATCCTGAGGTTTTTCTGAATTCCAAGGCAAGGTTATTGGCAGGCATCTGATGGGTCATGATGGTCGCGAGGCCATGACCTGCCGCCCATGTGATGATCTCACCTTCGTCTTTGTACCCGATCTCAGGGTCCTCAGTTACGAGGCTCTGATGGAAGGCGCGATCACCCGGACTGGTCAATTCTCCGTCGCGCATAAATGGTCCATAGATCAAGGCCGTGCCTCCCTTCGCCAGCGCCTTTGCGCTTTCAGCAATTAGGGTTTGGGCTTCTGTCTGTGATACCAGATGTAACAGATTAGCGAGAAATACCATTTGAATGCCCTGCATCTCAGCGGCCCACCCAGAGGTGGTGGCATCGAGAATACGGGCGGGGGCAATGTTTGGCGCTTTGCTTTCAGTAGCATAGGCATCGATACTGGCAATGCGATCTGCTGTGACATCAGTTGGTTGCCATTGAAGCGCCGGACACCGCGCCGCGAAGGCTACGACGTGTTGTCCCGTTCCACTTGCGATTTCCAACGCCGTTCCTGTTGTCGGAGCCACTTTTGCGATCAAGTCCGCGATCACATCGCAATTGCGTGCGGCTGAGGGTGCAAAGAGGCGTGCGCCGCTGCCTGCTGTGGCGATACTGGCTGATTTCGGTGGCTTACGAACCATCAAACCTCTTCCAAACGATCCGTGGCGGGGGCAGGCGTTGGGCTAAGTGCGGTGATTTCCTGATACATCTCATCAGATAGGGTGTAATTGATTGCCTCAAGTGACGGGACAAGTTGCTCTGCTGAACGTGCTGACAAAATGGGGCTCACTTTGTTTGGATGTGCTGCGACCCATGCCACAGCAAGCGTCGCAGCGGAAACGCCTTCTCGTTTTGCGACCTCCGATAGCGCATTAGCCGCTGTCCACATCCAAGCCTGTCCGTAACGCGCATGATAACGGCTGTCTTCAGCAAGGCGCCCAACCGTCGATTTGTCATCTATCCCACCATATTTCCCGGTCAGCAGACCACCTCCCAATGGCGAGTAAGGAGCAACCAATATGCCCTGATCCTTTGCCATTGGCAGTAATTCGACCTCTGCCTGACGTTTTACCAAATTGTACATGGGTTGCAGGATATCGATCGTGAGACCGCATTCTGCCGCGACCGCGACCGATTTCATAACCTGCCATGCGGCGTGGTTACTCACCCCGATATGGCGGATTTTACTTTGCTGCTTAAGTTCAGCCAGCGTGTCGTAGGTCTCTTCAAGCGGTGTCTCAGGATCAAAGCGATGCAGATACAGGATATCGACGCTGTCCATGTCCAATCTTTGTCGGGAGGTGTCAAAGGCCTGCAGAATGTTCTTACGCCCGGAGCCGCCTTTATATGCAGCCTTGGTCGCGATCACGAGGCGATCGCGTAGCGGTGCTGCGAATTCCCCAAGCAAAGTCTCTGATGCACCATCAGTGTAAACATAGGCCGTATCAAAATGATTAATCCCGGCCTCAAGACAGGCGTCAAACATCTCACGGCTGGCCTTGGCGTCAGCGCGCCCGCCAAATTGCATAGTGCCAAATGTGAAGCGACTGATCGGGGTGCCGTCCGGAGAGGAAATGGGGGTGCGCATGAGGAGCCTTCCATGTCATGAATTCACCTTGCCTTGGAGACCCGCAGCAAAGTGGGCATCACCTAAGGAACAAATGTGAAGTTATCGTGAAGGTCAATGCCGTTGAAGGCAAGCTATTCGCTATTCCTTCACATCCGGCCTGTCCTGCACCGACATCAGTGTGGCCGTCATAGTGGCAATCAGCTTTTCGGTGCCACCGGTCACTGCATAGGCACTGGCCTCTGCCACCGAGATGGTGCGCCCAGATTTTACAACGTGCGCTTTAAACAAAAAACGCTCCCCTTTGGCAGGGGATAGGAAGTTGCTTTTGAACTCAACTGATAAGACCGAGGCATGTTCTTCCATCAAAGAATGCGCCGCATATCCGCAGGCGCTGTCCATTGCGGTGGTCACGATGCCCGCGTGTAAAAAACCGTGTTGCTGCGCGAAATCTACGTTGAATGGCATAGAAAGGGTCATGCGGCCGGGTGCGATTTCGGAGATTTCAATCCCAATGCTTTTCATCGCATTCTGTCGAGCAAAACTTTCTCGGACTTTGGTTTCCCAATCAGGGAAACGGGGCGCGTGTTCAGTCATCTACTTTGGCTCTTTGACGTTCTGCCGGATGGCAGTTGGTGAGGGGCAAGATGCACGCCATAAACCTGGGCCTTCTGCATCGCTGACCTCCCAATCTGCTGTGCGCATTCAGGATGCCAGAGCCCAAACGGATTGAAAATGCAGAAGGGTAGAAACGCGGCGTCACACCGCAAACAAAAAAGCCCCACCAAAAGGCGGGGCTTTCAATCTTAGCTGTGATGAAAAGATCAGTTAGGAACTTCGCCTTCGATACCTTCGATGTAGAAGTTCATACCCGCAAGTGTACCATCGTCGGCTGTCTCGCCATCAGCCAGCCATGCAGAACCGTCTTGTTTGTTAATCGGGCCAGTGAAGGCGTGGTATTCACCGGACGCCAGTTTCTCGACCATAGCCAGTGCTTCGGCTTTCACGTCCGCTGGTACGCGGTCAGAGATTTCACCGATGCCAACCATGCCTGCACCGATACCGTCCCAAGTGTTCGCAGTTTCCCATGTGCCGTCCATAACGGCTTTGGTGCGTGCGATGTAGTAAGGTGCCCAGTCATCAATGATGGAAGACACACGTGGGAATGGCGCGTATTCGGACATGTCAGAGGCCTGACCGAAGGTCACAACGTTGCCAGCTGCCTGTGCCGCCGCCTGTGGCGCAGTGGAGTCGGTGTGCTGCAGGATCACATCCGCGCCTTGCTCGATCAGAGCTTTAGCCGCGTCTGCTTCCTTCGCAGGGTCAAACCATGTGTAGGCCCAGATAATTTTGAATTGCACGTCTGGGTTCACACGTTTGGCGTGGATGTATGCAGAGTTGATGCCACGGATCACTTCCGGGATTGGGAAAGAGGCGATGTAGCCGATGATGTTGCTTTCGGTCATCTTGCCTGCGATGTGGCCCTGAACTGCGCGGCCTTCGTAAAAGCGTGCAGAGTAGACGGACACGTTATCGGCGGTTTTATAACCGGTTGCGTGCTCGAACTTCACGTTCGGGAACTTCTTCGCGACGTTGACGGTTGGGTCCATGTAGCCGAAGGATGTGGTGAAGATCAGGTCTGCACCCTGCAGCGCCATTTGCGTGATCGCGCGTTCAGCATCGGCTCCTTCAGGGACGCTCTCTTGGTAGACGGTTTCAACCTGATCACCAAAGGCTTCTGCAACCGCTTTACGGCCTTGGTCGTGTTCATAGGTCCAGCCGCCATCACCGACTGGGCCAACGTAGATAAAGCCGACTTTGGTTTTTTCGGCCATTGCGCTGGTCGCAAGGCCCATGGCGACTGCAGCCGTCGCCAGAAGTTTCGTAAGTTTCATTTCGGGTACCCCCTGTTTAGATTTTATATTGGCCTCACAAGCAGACTAGTGCGAGGCGTGGAAAGGTCGGCCAAGCGAGGCGGGCGCCGCGCTTTTGTCAGCCGAGAGAATAACAAGCACCAAGATGGTGATCAGATAGGGTGACATTGCCAAGTATTCGACCGGAATGGCAATGCCTGCTGCCTGTAGGTTGAGCTGTAAAACATTGATACCGCCAAACAAATAGGCACCCAGCAGAACACGCCATGGTTTCCAGCTGGCAAAGACCACCAACGCAAGTGCGATCCATCCAATGCCAGCGGTCATCCCTTCGGTCCATTGCGGCACGCGGATGAGGCTGATGTAGGCGCCGCCTAGGCCTGCGCAAGCCCCGCCAAACAAGATCGCCAGAATCCGGACACGCACAACGTGATACCCCAAAGCATGCGCGGCCTCGTGGTTTTCACCAACGGCGCGCAGGATCAAGCCCACTCGGGTGTATTTGAGCGTGGCCCAGACGGCTGCAGTCAGGCCTAGTCCGATGTAGAGCACGAGATCATGACCGAAGAGAATAGGGCCAACGAAAGGAAGGTCTGAAAGAACGGGAATGTTCAGCGTGCCCATCGCGGGGGGTTTAACACCCACATAGCCTTGCCCCATGAGTGCTGAGAGCCCCAAGCCAAAGAGGGTAAGCGCAAGACCGGAGGCCACTTGGTTAGCTAAGGCAAATTGGGTCAGGAATGCAAAGAGCATTGATAGGATCGCACCACCTGCCATGGCAGCCAGAATACCCAGATAGGGTGAGCCGGTCTCCACAGAAACAGCAAAGCCGCAGATCGCGCCGACAATCATCATGCCTTCGACGCCAAGGTTCAACACACCGGCTTTTTCAACGACAAGCTCTCCGATGGCGGCCAACAAAAGCGGGGTCGCCGCCACCATAAGTGAGGCAATCAGAAGGGTGGGGCTGATGGCTGAGAGGTCCATTATGCGGCTCCCTTCGCGGCAAATCGGATGCGGAAGTTGGATAGCAGGTCAAGCGCCAGCAAGAAGAACAAGAGCATGCCTTGGAAGACCTGAATGGCAGCTGCAGGGAGGCCAAGGTTGGCCTGTGCAATTTCACCACCGATGTAAGTGAGCGCCATCAAGAGGCCTGCGAGTAGAATGCCAATTGGGTGCAGGCGTCCGAGGAACGCGACGATGATCGCTGTGAAGCCATATCCGACGTTGAAGTCGATGCTGATCTGGCCAGACGGTCCGGACACTTCGAAAAGGCCCGCAAGCCCCGCAAGAGCGCCGGAAATGCCCATGCAAAGAATGGTCAGCCGGGTTGGATTCACCCCACCAAAGCGGGCCGCACGCGGTGCTTCACCGGTAAGGCGGATATTGAACCCAAGAATGTGCTTGTTGAGCAGGATGTAGGCAAAGATCACAGCGATAAAGGCCATGGCAACGCCCCAATGCAGTCCCGTACCTGCGAGGATTTCAGCGTTGTGGCCGCTGGGGTAGTCCTGGAAGTTGCGGCTGCCGGGGAAACCATGCCCCTCTGGATTTCTAAGCAATCCTAGTGACATAGAGGCCAAAAGTTGTTCGGCCACGTAAACCAGCATCAACGACACAAGGATTTCATTGGTGCCGAATTTGACTTTCAACAGTGCTGGGATCATCGACCAAAGCATGCCTCCGAGGAGACCAGCGAGGATCATCAGAGGGAAGATAAAAACGCTTTCACTCGGATAGAATGCAAGGCCGACAGCTGCGCCGCAGATGGCTCCAAGGATGTATTGCCCTTCAGCGCCGATGTTCCAGATCCCTGCACGGAAGCCGAGGCTCAGACCAATTGCGATCAGGATCAGTGGGCCGCCTTTCACCAAAAGCTGTGGGCGGTAGTAGAAGGAGAACTCGCCAAAAAGCGGGTCATAGAAGATCGTGCGGATTGCTTCGAGAGGGTTTTTGCCAAGAGCTGCGAACAACAATCCACCGGCAATCATGGTCACGACCACGGCGATCACCGGCGTGAATAGCGACCAGAATTGGCTGGGTTGTGGGCGTTTTTCCAGGTGGATCATGCGCTTGCCTCCTGAATATGAGCCACTTCCATGCCGTGGCTCCCGCCCATCATCAGGCCGATTTCATCAATGGTGAGACCCGCTGTCGGGCGCAGATCTGAGAGCCGGCCTTCGTTCAGAGCACCGAAGCGGTCTGAGATTTCCATAAGCTCATCAAGGTCTTGGCTGATCACAACGATGGCAGCGCCGTTGGCTGCAAGGTCCATGAGAGACTGCCGGATCGCAGCCGCAGCGGCCGCATCGACGCCCCATGTGGGTTGGTTCACGATCAGGACGTCTGGTTCCTGCAAGACCTCTCGACCAATTACGAACTTCTGCAAGTTACCGCCAGAAAGCGCGCGCGCGGCGCGGTCTGATCCCGGTGTACGTACGTCAAATTCGCTGATGATCTGATCCGCGAACTCCGTTGCACCTTTCCAATTCACAAACCCGTTGTTTGTCAGCTCTTGCCGGATGGCCCCGGTCAGAAGCGCGTTTTCAACAAGGCTCATGTTGGGCGCAGCCGCATGGCCCAGCCGTTCTTCTGGCGCGGCAAGAGTGCCGATGCCGCGGCGCTGGTTCGGGCCGAGATTGCCCACAGCCTCACCGCGGATTTGCACGGTTTCAGCGCTTGTCAGCAGCTCACCTGACAGGGCTGCAAGGAGTTCATCCTGCCCATTTCCTGCAACGCCACCAAGGCCGAGAATTTCACCCGAGCGGACTGAAAAACTGATGTCTTTCAACGATGTGCCAAAAGGATTGCCTGAGGCCGCCGTCAGGTTTTCAACCCGCAAAACCTCTTCGCCACCATCCTGAGCGGTGCGGGTGGGTGTTTGCAGCGTGTCGCCCACCATCAGCTCAGCCATCTGACGTGCAGAGGTTTCCGCGGGCACGCATTCTCCGACATTCTTACCAAGCCGCAGGATAGTTGCATGATCACAAAGCGCACGAATTTCTTCGAGTTTATGGGAGATGTAGAGGATCGAAGTACCTTCGGATTTCAGCTTCCGAAGCGTTTCAAACAGGATCTCGACCTCTTGCGGCGTCAGAACTGAAGTCGGTTCGTCCATGATCAGCAGCTTGGGGTCCTGCAACAGGCAACGGATGATCTCTACGCGCTGGCGCTCACCTGCAGAGAGGTCACCGACTGTGCGTTCTGGATCAAGGGGCAGACCGTAGGTCTCGCTGACTTCCCGAATACGGCGCGCCAGATCGCGCATCTTCGGAGGGTTCTCCATGCCCAAGGCGACATTCTCTGCAACGTTCAAGGCATCAAATAGCGAGAAATGCTGAAACACCATCGCCACGCCACTTGCGCGGGCCACGCGAGGCTCCGCAGGCGCGAAAGCCTTCCCTCGCCAGGTCATCGCCCCACTATCTGGTTTCACCAGCCCATAGATCATTTTGACCAGGGTAGATTTGCCAGCGCCGTTTTCGCCCAAAAGAGCGTGAACCTCTCCCTCCGCGATGTCAAAAGACACGTCATCATTGGCAATGACACCCGGATAGGCTTTGGTCAGCCCCTGAATCGAAAGTAGCGGTGACGTCATGCGGTCCTGTCCCTCCGGGCCGAATAAACTTGCTGTTTGTTCAATAGCTTGGCTGCGACACCAATTGCAATCTCTTGAGGGTGTTTCCCAAGACTTGGATCGCCAATTGGGCAAGTGATCTGTGATATCTGATCAGGGGAGTGACCTAATTCTGATAACCGTTTCTGAAAGCGTGCCCATTTTGTCTTAGAGCCAATAAGACCGATCTCAGAATATCCCTGATGAAGCAATGCATGACATAGGGAGAGGTCCAGGCTGTGAGAGAAGGTTAAAATCAAGTGCTCAGAGTTCGGAGGCGCGTGATTGACAAGATCATTCGGAACAGTCGCGGCAACCCAGTCCACTCCGTCGGCAATTTTCGCTGGAAATCGATCTTTATGGGTATCGATCCAAGTAATCGAAAACACTGGGAGCGGTGCCAAAACATCGACGATTGCGCGGCCCACATGCCCAGCTCCCCAAACCCATAGCTTGCGCGGAGCTTGGTGAATGGGTTCAATCAACCATCCGTCGGTTAGTCTGGCCCTCAAGGCGCATCCCTCTGATCGCGCCTTGGCAATATCTCGCGTGATTGCGAAAGGTTTGTCGGCTGTTCCTTCAACGCGTCTGAGATGGAAGGGGTTCTGAGACAGAGCATCTATATAATCCTGATCGATGCACTCACTCACCAAAGTAACTGCACCGCCACAACATTGACCAAGCTCAGGACCTAAAGGGTGGCGGCTGACCTTGATCGCGATGTCTGATCGGAGTTGTTTGAGTGCCGCCTTTGAGGCCTCAAATTCTAATGTTCCCCCACCGATAGTGCCTTGCTGGGCATCGTTTGCGACTAGCATTGCAGCGCCGATCTCTCGAGGCGTGGACCCTTGCACATCGGCTGTCACCACCCTGATGTAGGGACCATGATCACGCAGGAAGTTTTGCAGTAGCTCTAAATCAAGCATTATGCACCCTCTGAACCGCTTTTAGGACACTTTCGGGTGTCGCAGGTGCTTGCAAGTTCGGGTAGGTCTGGCCGCAGGCAGCAATGGCATCTGAAAGAGCCATAAAGGCCGAAATGCCCAACATAAAAGGTGGCTCGCCGACCGCTTTGGAACGATAAATCGTCTCTTCCGCGTTGCTATTTTCATAAAGCGCGACATTGAAAATATCTGGCCGATCCGAGCAGGCAGGAATCTTATATGTGCTCGGCGCGTGCGTTTGCAGGCGACCAGCATCATCCCAGACAAGTTCTTCAGTTGTCAGCCAACCTGCACCTTGAACATAGGCGCCTTCAACTTGGCCAATATCAAGCGCTGGGTTCAGGGAGCTCCCAGCATCATGCAAAATATCGGCACGCAGAATGCGGTTCTCACCTGTGAGAGTGTCGATCACAACTTCGGTGACGGCCGCGCCGTAGGCAAAGTAATAGAAAGGGCGGCCACGACCTTGGATGCGATCCCACTCCAGGTTTGGCGTCTTGTAAAAGCCGGTTGCTGAAAGGCTGATCCGGTTTTCGTAGCAGAGCTTGGCTGCCTGAGCGAAAGTCATGACATTATCGCCTGCGTGCAGCAGACCTCCTGCGAATGTCACGTCTTCAGGCCGGCACTGATGGTATCCGCCTATGAAATCAGCCATGCGTGCTTTGATCAGGTCGCAGGCATTGCGGACAGCCATGCCGTTGAGATCACTGCCAGAGCTGGCGGCGGTTGCAGATGTGTTCGGGACTTTGTCAGTATCGGTTGCTGTGATGCGCACGGCGGACATAGTGACCCCAAAACGGCTCGCTGCGACCTGAGCGACTTTTTGATTGAGACCTTGACCCATTTCAGTGCCGCCGTGGTTCATGCGGATCGAACCGTCTTGGTATACATGCACCAAAGCCCCAGCCTGATTAAGGTGGGTCAGCGTGAAGGAGATACCGAATTTGACCGGCGTGAAGGCAATTCCCTTTTTCAAAACCGCATTCGCGGCGTTCCACTCTCGGACGGCGTTGCGTCGGGCCTCATAGTCGCACTCTTTGATCAGACGTTCTGTGAGATCGTTTAAGACGAAATCTGTGACCTCTTGACCGTAGGGCGTTTCGTTTGTCTTCTCAAAAGCTTGCCCGCTTTGCTCTGCATAGTAATTAACAAGCCGGACGTCCAATGGGTCCTTGCCAAGGTGATGCGCAATGTGGTCCATGACCCGTTCGACGCCCAACATCCCCTGTGGCCCGCCAAACCCACGGAATGCAGTGGCTGATTGCGTGTTTGTCTTAAGGCGATGGCTTTCAATGCGGATGTTTTCGATCAGGTAAGCGTTGTCTGAGTGCAGCATCGCGCGATCGGCAACGGGCAGGGAGAGGTCTTGTGCCCATCCACAGCGCGCCAGTTGTAGAAAGTCGATGCCAAGTATGCGGCCCTGATCGTCAAATCCAACGTCATATTTGATCCTGAAATCATGCCGTTTGCCGGTGATCACCATGTCATCATCGCGATCATAACGCATCTTGCATGCGCGTCCTGTGATCGAAGCAGCGATTGCACAGGCGACCGCCAAAGCATTGCCTTGGCTCTCTTTCCCGCCAAATCCACCACCCATGCGACGCGTTTCTACGCGAACCGCATGCATGGATTGCCCTATGGCATCTGCGACCTTGTGTTGGATTTCAGTTGGGTGCTGCGTAGAGCTGCGCACCAGCATGTCGCCATTGTCCTGCGGTTGAACCAGCGCCGCCTGACCTTCCAGATAGAAGTGCTCTTGCCCGCCCATTTCAAAGATTTCAACAAGACGGTGCGGCGCGTTTTCAATCGCAGCGGCAGCATTACCCTTGTTCCAAATCCGTGGGCCGTCTTCAAAATGGCTTCCGGCTGCCATGGCGTCGTCGATCGTCAGCAGGGGGCGTGTTTCAGAATAGCTGATTTCCCCAAGTCGTGCGGCTTTGCGCGCGGCCTCATGGCTGTCTGCGACGACCACAAAGAGCGGTTGGCCCATATAATGGACGTTTCCGTCACTCAGCAGGGGTTCGTCATGGATTGAAGGGCTGACGTCGTTTTCAAACGGCAAGTCTTCAGCTGTGAGCACCATTACAACACCTGCCGCATCGCGAACGGGCTGTAGATCCATATTGGTGATTTCACCGCGTGCAATCGTCGAAACACCAAAGGCGAGGTGCAAAGTGCCTGACGGCGTTGGAATGTCATCGACGTATTGCGCCTGCCCGGTGACGTGCAGCTCTGCGCTGTCGTGAGGGAGAGGGTTTGAAACGCTCATGGACTGACCTCCAGAACAGAGGTCGCCGCGCCGAGATCTTCCAAGAAGTAGCGTGTCAACATATTGCGCGCGGCATCTAGGCGATAGTCGGCAGATGCGCGCATATCGCTGAGCGGCGTGAAATCCTGCTCCCAGGCTGACCAAGCCGCGGCAATGGTCTCTTCGTTCCAAACCTGACCAATCAGGGCTTGCTCAACATTAAGCGCACGTTTTGGGATGCCCGCCAAGCCTCCAAAAGCTATACGGGCTGATGTTACGCGATCCTTTTCGATGGCGAGATTGAAAGCGCCAAGGACGGCAGAGATATCTTGATCAAACCGTTTTGAAAGCTTGTAGACACGCAAACGATCGGTCTGACGTGGGATCGAAATACGTTCTAAAAATTCACCCGCGCGCCGGTCTTGTTTGCCGTATTCAATGAAGAATTCTTCTAAGGGGATTGTCCGCCGGTCCTTTCCGCGACGCAGATGCAACTGAGCATTTAGCGCTATCAAGGCAGGTGGCGTGTCTCCTATCGGTGAGCCATTGGCAATATTGCCGCCCAAGGTCGCGCTGTTGCGAATTTGGGTGGAGGCAAATCGGCGCAGCATCTCAGCAAAACTTGGGAAATGGTTCTGAAGAACGCCCCGAAGTTTGGTCAGCGAGACCATTGCTCCCACATCGATATGGGATTTGGTGACATCAATGGTGTCCAAATCTTTGCAACCATCCAAGAACACCACTGGTGAGATGTCTTTTAGACCTTTGGTCACCCAGAGGCCTACGTCGGTTGCGCCTGCCACCAAAGTCGCATGGGGCTCTCCTGCGTAAATGTCAGCGAGTTCATCCGCCGACTGCGGTCGGTATGACTCTGTTGCCAGATCGCTCAAGTCGGGCAGCTCGTCAAAAAGCCACGACGGTTTTGGCGCAGCTGACGCATCTTCAGCAGCGCGAATGATTGGCGCGTAGCCCGTGCAGCGGCAGAGATTGCCCGCCAGTTGGTCATCCCAATCCGTTGCATCGTTCTGATGTGCGGCGACCATGGTTGTAATAAATCCGGGCGTACAGAATCCACATTGGCTGCCGTGATGTCGGATCATGGCCTCCTGAACCGGGTGCAGGGTGCCATCTCGCGACGACATTCCTTCAACGGTGCGCACAGCCTTGCCGTGAAGTTGTGGCAGAAACAAAATACATGCATTGCGGGCGGTCATTCCATTGGCGTCAGTGACAACAACAGAGCAGGCACCGCAATCGCCTTCGTTGCAGCCTTCTTTCGTCCCTTTCAGGTGTTTCTCTTCGCGCAGCCATTGCAAAAGCGTTGTGGTTGGGGCCACGTCGCCGAGGTCCACGGTCTCTCCATTCAGAAGAAACGTGATGTCCATTCAGAAAACCCGTCGCCTTACCGATATATTGTGCCGTGATGCGCTTCTTCGATGCGACGTAGAAAAAACGCGGCTCCCCATTGTTCTGGGTAAGAAGGATAGGGAGCGAAAACGCGATCTGGCAAGGAAAACTTGGGCAGATGTTATGCGATCAAATAAGGAAGGCCTAATTGTTGAGCGATGCCAGACCTTCTTTAAGGTGCTGTAAGTAAAAAGTATTACGTTGATCTATTGGTAAAAATTGAAAGTCTTCAAGGCGTCCCCGACATTATTCAAACCGGGAACGCCAATGACGTACAAAGCTTATTGCTTTGGACGGAAAGGTTCTAGAACCAAGACGTCTACTTTCTTCACACGTGCAAATCGCTCCGAGACGTCGTTTTCAACAATCCACGTATGTTGAGTTTTGGCGACCAAGTGGGTGCCATCGGGCAACAAGCCTGCCCAGTCAAAGATCATAACCGTCTGCCAGTTGTCATCTTCGGTTTTTGTAACCTCAAGGTCATCGATAATATGAGTGCTCGCGGACACCTGGCTTCCCGGACCAGCCAGCCAATTTGCGAGGCCTTCGTAGTCTTTGATCAAGCCTGAAGAGAAGTTGATCTCTGGGTTTTCAGCAAGGATTTCTTTGAAAGGTTCAGGATTTCGGGAAGGATCTTCAATAATCGTGAGCCAGCGATGCACGAGACTCCGTACGCGGTTCTCCGGATACGCATCGTAGTAGTTTTCAGCCACACCCTGAGAAGCGTTTGAAATTTCGACTTTGGCCAGTTTCGGCAAGGTCTCAGGTGTGCCATCAAAGGCCACAGCATAGGAAAGCTCGGCTTGACCAATCACCCCTTCCGGGCCGGCGCCGATGTTTTGATAGGTCACGTCGGCTGTGAGCGAAACTGAGCCAGCGTCGTTAATCTCAACATCAACTGAATTGATCTTGTGACTGTTCTTCCACGTGGTGGGCAGGCTTTCAACGCGCGCTTTGTAGTCGTCTTGTCCATTGGCTTCACCCAAAGTGGACTTCACATAGATGTCCTCTGCGAGGATATCGAGTGCATTTTCGAGGCCGCCCTCGGGACGCTCATAGTACTGGAACCAGCGATAGAACTGGGTCAGCGCCGCGTTGGCTTTATAGCCATCTTTGATGTCTTGAACGGTCATTTCAGCTGTGGCTGTAGTTGCTATCATCAGTGTTGCCCCGCTCACGGCGAGGGCCGAGAGGCAGTTCAGAATTGAGTTGCGCATTTTTGCTCCGAGAATAAATGAGTCAAAGCTCATTTATCAATGGCAGCCACCGAACGCCAACACATTTCTTGGATTTCTTCGAGTAGGTCGGATTCTTGCTGAGCGCCGCCCAATGCAGCCCGTCGCGCAGTATGAATGAGCGGTGAAAGCAACATGATTGCGATCGCAGATGGTGAGGCTGGCTGGAGCGTGCCATCTTTCAGTCCTGAATTGACGAGGGCATAAAGATCGGCATCGATTTGGGCCACGGTCTGGTGATCTTCGGCCGTTAAAATCGAAGAGTTTGCGACCGCTTCCATTAAAATCACATCTCTTGGGTATTCCAGAAGATGTGCTGCGAACCCTTTGAGAGCGCAGCGAATTTTGTGTTCAGAGGTGTCGCTCACTTTGGATGCGCCAAGCATCTCCTCGCTAAGACCGGCTTTGAGACGCAGATAGGCATCGCGATAGATTGCATCTTTATTCGCATAGTAGCGATAGAGCGTCCCCACCGAGAGACCAGCGCGCTGGGCGATCCGGTTAACAGATGCCGAAGCAAGCCCGTACTCAGCCAGTTCATCCACGGCGGCTTTGCGCAATTCTGCGCCTTTATCTCCGGATTTTGTGCGTGCCACGCGGCCTTACTTTCTTCAGGTGACAATTGCTGATTTTCAATCCGATATCAGATTGCCCAAGATGTGTCATTCCATCATCCGGTCTGCTGGGTTAGCTTGTGGCCATGAGCAGCCAAGCACGATTCATTCATCTCCGCGTACACACCGAATATTCTCTGTTGGAAGGGGCCGTTCGGGTCAAAAAGCTTCCTGGCATCTGCGCAGATATGGATATGCCCGCCGTCGCGATCACAGACACAAACAATATGTTTGCCGCGTTGGAGTTTTCGGTAGGGGCTCAGGGCGCAGGCATCCAGCCGATTGTGGGATGTCAAGTCGATCTACAAATGCCGCATGATGATCCGACTGGTCGGACGCAAGCGCCCCCACCTGCGCCCATTGTGCTGCTGAGCCAGCGTGAAGAGGGTTACGAGAACCTGATGAAGCTCAGCTCGTGCCTCTATGTGGCGCATCCTGGACAGGTGCCGCAGGTGACGATGGAAGAGCTGCGCGCGCACTCTGAAGGGCTGATTTGTCTGACAGGTGGTCCCGACGGCCCCATGGGCCGCATGTTGCGTCAAGGTCAGCGCCCAGCTGCTGAAGTGATGATGCGCGAATTCAAAGACATTTTTGCGGACCGCCTATATGTTGAACTGCAACGTCACCCCGGCGAAGGCGGTCAGCCAGAAGCAGAACGCCTGTCCGAACGAGGGTTCGTCGAAATGGCCTATGCTATGGACATTCCGTTGGTGGCGACCAATGACGTCTATTTCCCTAAGTCTGACATGTACGAAGCCCATGACGCGCTGATTTGCGTGGCAGAGGGGGCCTATGTTGATCAAAGCGAAGGGCGACGCCGCCTAACGGCACAGCACTATCTTAAGTCGCCGCAAGAGATGATCACGCTTTTTGCTGACCTGCCGGAAGCCATTGAGAACACGGTGGAAATTGCGCAGCGCTGTGCCTTTGGCGCCTATCTGCGCGACCCAATCCTGCCGAAATTTGCGGATGATGAGGTCGCAGAACTGCGCCGAATTGCAAACGAAGGCCTGCAAGCGCGACTTGCCGTGATCCCGCATGCGGTTTCCGTGGAAGAATACCAAGAACGGCTCGATTTTGAGCTGGGCATCATCGAAGGCATGGGATTTCCCGGCTACTTCCTGATCGTTGCCGACTTTATTCAATGGGGCAAAGATCAAGGCATCCCGGTGGGGCCGGGTCGGGGGTCCGGTGCGGGCTCCTTGGTGGCTTACGCGCTGACCATCACTGACCTTGATCCGCTGCGGTATTCGTTGCTGTTTGAACGATTCTTGAACCCAGAACGGGTTTCCATGCCCGACTTTGACATCGACTTCTGCATGGACCGCCGCGAAGAGGTAATTCGCTACGTTCAGGAGAAATATGGCCGCGACCGGGTGGGGCAGATCATTACATTCGGTGCGCTTCTCTCTAAAGCAGCCGTACGCGACATTGGGCGGGTCCTGCAGATGCCTTATGGGCAGGTGGATCGCTTGTCCAAGATGATCCCGGTTGAAGGCGTCAAACCAGTTTCGATTGAAAAGGCTCTCAAAGATGAACCGCGTCTGCGGGATGAAGCGAAATCCGAACCCGTTGTTGATCGCCTACTGAATTACGGCATGCAGGTCGAAGGATTGCTGCGGAACGCCTCAACCCACGCCGCGGGTGTTGTGATTGGCGACCGGCCCCTGGATGCGCTGGTGCCGCTTTACCAAGACCCGCGTTCTGATATGCCTGCGACTCAGTTCAATATGAAATGGGTTGAACAGGCAGGTCTGGTGAAGTTCGACTTCTTGGGTCTGAAAACGCTGACGGTTGTCCAAAACGCTGTGAACTTAATCAAAGGCGAAGGGCGGGACATCCATTTCAAAGCGGATGGTACCAAGCTTTATGATCCGCCTGAAGGCGCAGTGAATGAAATCAACGCCATTCCTTTGGATGACGAACCAACCTATAAGCTCTACGCCGCCGCCAAAACCGTTGCCGTGTTCCAAGTGGAATCCACCGGCATGATGGATGCGCTGAAGCGCATGAAGCCGACCTGTATCGAGGATATCGTTGCGCTTGTGGCGCTTTATCGTCCGGGTCCGATGGAGAACATTCCGACCTATTGTGAGGTCAAAAACGGACTGCGCGAGATTGAATCCGTTCACCCATTGATCGACCATATCCTTGCGGAAACGCAAGGGATTATCGTTTATCAGGAACAGGTTATGCAGATCGCCCAGGTCATGGCAGGCTATAGCCTTGGCGGCGCGGACCTGCTGCGCCGGGCGATGGGTAAAAAGATCAAAGAGGCGATGGATGCTGAGCGTCCCAAGTTTGAAAAAGGCGCTGCGGAAAATGGCGTGCCTGCCAAAAAAGCCTCGGAAGTATTTGACCTTCTTGAGAAGTTCGCGAACTACGGCTTCAACAAATCCCACGCAGCGGCCTATGCCGTGGTGTCTTATTACACGGCCTGGCTAAAGGCGAACCACCCGGTGGAGTTCATGGGCGGTGTCATGAACTGCGATATCCATCTGACGGATAAGCTGGCGGTCTATTTCGAGGAAGTTAAAAAGGCACTGAAGCTGCCTTACATTCCGCCTTGTGTGAACCGTTCCGAAGCGACCTTTACAGTCCGCAAGGGGCATTTGGTCTACGCGCTGGGCGCTTTGAAAAATGTAGGTGTTGAGGCGATGACCTTGGTCACCGAAGGCCGCAAAGTGGATGGCGCAGAGAAGCCCTTCACCAATCTTTTTGATTTCGCGCGTCGGGTGAACCTGAAAAGGGTCGGCAAACGGCCACTTGAAATGCTGGCGCGGTCCGGGGCCTTTGATGAGCTCGATAAAAACCGCCGCAAGGTTTTCGAAAGCCTTGAAGGTTTGGTGAATTATTCAGCTGCGATTCACGAACAACGGGAAAGCAATCAGGTGTCTCTCTTTGGGGATGCCGGAGACGATTTACCCGAACCGCGGTTGAGCAAAGTGGCCGATTGGTTGCCGGCAGAAAAGCTTGACGAAGAAGCCCGCGCAATTGGCTTCTTTCTGTCAGGTCACCCGCTGGAAGACTACATGCCTGCGCTCAAGCGTAAGAAAATCCTGACTTTGGATGAGTTGACCGACAAGGCGCGGTCCGGACCGTGTGTGGCAAAATTGGCAGGGCGCGTGTCAGGGCGCCAAGAGCGGAAATCCGCGCGTGGCAATCGCTTTGCTTTTGCGCAGCTTTCGGACCCAACGGGAGCTTATGAGGTCACGATTTTCTCAGAAACGCTGGAGAAATGCCGCGAGCATCTGGAAACGGGTTCAAAGGTTGTTGTCACGGTGGAGGCCAATATGGAGGCTGATCAGTTGAAGCTGCTCGCCAAGTCCATCGGGCCAATTGATACGGTTGTCGCTGATGCCGGTTCTGCTGGATTGCGGATTTTTGTTGAGAACTCCGAGGCGGTGCCAAATGTTGCCAGCGTTCTAAACGGCGCGCGGGACGCTGTGAAAACTGGTCCAAAAGGACCTGTGATGTTCAACCTGATGGACCCGGACTTACCGGGGGAGGTTGAAATTGATGTGGGCATTGAGTTCCCAGTAAACCCGCAGATCAAAGGTGCGATTAAATCGCTGCCAGGTGTAATGGCGGTCGAGGACTTTTGATCTCAGTTTTTGGAAACGCATTTTCCAATATTCACCATTGCCGCTGCGCTGGTCTTTGGAAAATGGAACGTTAGGCGTGTTGTTTCGTCGCCAAAGATTGTCAGGAAACCGGTTGAGCCGTTCACCGGTTCGGTCAATACGGTGACTATGCCCAGCTTGCGCTCAAAGCGAAGCACTCCAACTGGGAAACTCTGGCCGGGTGTGCGGAGCAATTTTTCATCAACATCAATGCTTAGTCGGCGTTGGCTACACGGCATTGTTTCTAGGCAAACCGTATCAAAAGAACACGCCCAATTGGCCTTTAAGTCCGATGCTTCTGCTTTGAAGCCGAATATTGCAAACAATGCGATTGCCGCGAGTTTGTTGAATGTTCCCACTAGTCTGAGCCAAGTATAGAAAATCAATAATGCGGTGGCCGTTCATCCCCGATGACAACCCCGCCGCCGCCAGCGGATTCTCGGTCCGCTTCGCGCTCTAAAAGCATCTGCACGCGTCTCTGCAACAATGCGATGTCTGTGTCTTGACGCGCAACCACGTCTGACAGCTCTTCGACGGTTTTCGTTAGATGGGCGATTTGTTCTTCGAGTTTGTCCATCTCTTCGGCCTATGCCCAGTTTGGGCGCGGGTCAAGGGAGGGGCATTGCCCCCGAGTGAACTGCGTTCCTCTCCCCCAGAGTATTTTTAGAAAGGAGGAGGGGTGGCCGGATTGAATAGGTTGGGTTGCTTGCAGGGGTGGGCTGAGGTAAGTGCGGGCCACGTAAATTTACCACCCCAATTGCTAGGGACACATCAGCGATGGCAAAAGTAAAAAAAGCCCCGCGCCCTAAGGCGGTCACGCCGAAGGGATTTCGCGATTATTTCGGTTCTGAAGTCACAGAACGCACCGAAATGCTGCATCAGATTGCAGGGGTTTACCATCGCTATGGCTTTGAGGCTTTGGAAAGTGCTGCGGTTGAAACTGTCGAGGCGCTTGGGAAGTTTCTGCCTGATGTGGATCGCCCAAATGAGGGTGTGTTCGCGTGGCAGGAAGCTGATGACGACGGAAAAGGCGACTGGATGGCCCTGCGCTATGACCTGACTGCGCCATTGGCCCGCGTCTATGCACAGCACAGAAATGACCTGCCGACACCCTATCGCCGCTATGCGATGGGACCTGTGTGGCGCAATGAAAAGCCAGGGCCTGGGCGCTATCGCCAGTTTTACCAATGTGATGCGGATACCGTTGGAACAGCGAGCATGGCCGCGGATGCTGAAATCTGCGCGATGCTGTCTGATACTTTGGAAACCGTCGGCATACCGCGCGGCGACTATCTGGTGCGCGTGAACAACCGCAAGGTTCTCAACGGTGTGTTGGAAGCCATGGGGTTGGGCGATGACCAGGCCGCAAAGGACAACGTGCTGCGCACCATCGACAAATTTGACAAGGTCGGTGAAAGCGGTGTGCGTGAACTCTTGGGCAAAGGACGTCTGGATGCGTCTGGCGCCTACATTGATGGTGTCGGCCTGTCTGATGATCAAGCGGAGCCGGTACTGGCCTTTCTGACCTCGAAAGCGGATGACGTTGCCAAGACATTTGCCAACCTGCGTGAGGCTGTTGGCACCTCGCAAGTTGGCGCGGAAGGTATAGCTGAACTGGAGCAGATCGGCGATTTGCTGGCTGCGGGCGGTTACGGCGCAGATCGGATTGAGATCGATCCTTCGGTTGTCCGTGGCTTGGGCTATTACACCGGACCAGTGTTTGAAGCTGAGCTGACCTTTGAAATCTTTGATGACAAGGGACGCAAGCGTCAGTTTGGCTCTGTCTCTGGCGGTGGTCGCTATGATGACCTAGTGAAGCGTTTCACAGGCCAAGCCGTGCCAGCGACCGGTGTCTCCATTGGCGTTGATCGCCTCTTGGCTGCTCTTCGTGAGAAAGGCCGTATCGGCGGCGTCGCAGCGGGGCCGGTTGTGGTGACTGTCATGGATCGTGACCGGATGGCCGATTATCAGGCCATGGTGGCGGAGCTGCGTAATGCAGGCATCCGGGCCGAAGTCTATCTGGGCAATCCAAAGAACTTCGGTAACCAATTAAAGTATGCTGACAAACGTCAGTCGCCCATCGCGATCATCGAAGGTGGGGACGAAAAGGCGAATGGTGTCATTCAGATCAAAGACTTGATCCTGGGTGCCAAAATCGCCGAAAGCGCCACTTTGGAAGAGTGGAAAGAACGCCCAAGCCAGTTTGAAGTGCCCCGTGGTGATCTTGTTGCCAAGGTGCGGGAAATCCTCGCGAGCCAATCGGAAGGGCAGGGCTGATGCCACAAAAAGCATTGATCCGCGCCCGCGCCGCAGAGCTGCGTGCGCGCTTTGAAGAGGCTGGTGCGTCAGTTGCAGAAACGCCTGTTTTGCAACCCGCCGAAGTCCTGCTTGATCTCTATGGCGAGGACATTCGTGCGCGCGCTTACGTCACTAGCGACAGCCTGCTGGGTGAGCAAATGCTGCGCCCGGATTTCACAGTGCCAGTTGTGCAGATGCATATGGAACATGGAGCAGAGCCTGCGCGCTACACCTATTCAGGTGAAGTCTTCCGTCGTCAGGAAGACGATTCAACCCGCGCAAATGAATACACGCAGGTTGGATATGAGGTCTTTGATCGCAGCAACCCTGCGGTTGCAGATGCCGAGGTTTTTAATCTCGTTTCGCAATCTCTTGCGCATTTGGATTTGCGTGCTGCGACCGGGGATATTGGCCTTTTGGCTGCGGCTGTTCAGGGGCTTGAGACCACGGAGCGCCGGAAGGCTGCTTTGACGCGTCATATCTGGCGTCCGCGCCGTTTCCGGGCGTTGCTCGATCGCTATTCAGGCCGAACACCGGTGCCACCTTCTCGCGAAGCATTGCTTGCTCAGGACGCGCCTATGCAATCAGGTGTGCCATTTATTGGCTTGCGAACACCTGCTGAAGTTTCAGCGCGGATTGAAGCGCTGCATGAAGATGTGAACGCAATGCCAATTTCATCGGCGCAGGTAGAAATGCTGGATGCGCTCTTGGACGTCCGAGAGACCTTGCCATTCGCGCTTGAGCAACTGCGCGATATTGCAGTCGACATGCCTGCGATCACGGATGCTGTGTTTAGCCTTCGTGAACGCATAGAGGCGTTGGATGCCAAGGGTGTCGATGTGGCCAACATCGATTTCGAAGGCAGTTTCGGGCGCACCAACCTTGAATATTATGACGGCTTTGTCTTTGGCTTCTTTGCAGACAATCGTGCTGATCTTCCCGCTGTGGCGACAGGTGGGCGCTACGATGCGCTGACGCGTGTCCTTGGTGGGGGCAATGAAATCCCAGCAGTTGGGGCCATTATCCGCCCGGAAGTGGTTCTGGAACTGGAGGCAGCGGCATGACCATCAAACTCGGAGTGCCTTCAAAGGGCCGCCTTATGGAAAAGACCTTTGACTGGTTTGGTGCACGTGGAGTTTCCTTGGCGCGCACCGGATCAGATCGGGAATATGCCGGTAAGGTCGAAGGTGTCGATGGTGTTGAGCTGGTGCTATTGAGCGCCGGAGAAATCCCGCGTGAGCTGAAGGCTGGGCGCATCCATCTGGGTGTGACAGGTACTGATCTTGTTCAAGAAAAGCTGGGCCTATGGGAGCAGCAAGTCGAAACACTGGCTGAGCTTGGATTTGGTCGTGCTGATTTGATCATCGCCGTTCCGCGGTGTTGGGTGGATGTTGATTTGCTTGAGGACCTCGACGCGGCGGCAGCTGCGTTTCGAAAGGAACATGGGTTCCGCTTAAGGATTGCAACAAAGTTCCACCGCCTGGTGCGTGAGTTCCTACGCGAACACGGTGTTGCGGACTATCAGCTTGTCGATAGTCAGGGCGCGACGGAAGGCACTGTTAAAAATATGACAGCAGAAGCGGTGGCGGATATCACCTCTTCTGGTGATACATTGAGGGCGAACCATTTGAAAATCCTGTCTGATGGTTTGATTTTAAAATCCCAAGCCACATTGTTCCGGTCTCGCAATGCGAAATTGGATCAAGATCAGAAGAAGATTCTGAATGATCTGTTGGATCAGTTGAACTTCTGATTCTTGAGCTGATCTTCGCGGCTTTTATATCCAGAATGTACAGCCTCCACCGCCTCGGTGGGGGCTTTCTATTTGGAGCGCCGTTCAGTGATCAGGTTAGAGAGCGACAGAGGCATCTTCTAGAATTTTGCCCCACGTGAAGATTTCAAACGTCCGGAATTGCTCTTCAAAGAAAGGATCGGCACGGACAAGAGCTTCAACCTCTGACCGCGACTCTGCTTCGACAATCCAAAGTGCACCACAAAACTGCGCGTCTTCTTCGGGTTTCAGCCCGCCTCCAATCAGCAGCTCCGGGTGGGCCTTGGCATATGCGACATGAGCGTCTCTACGCGCTTTGTCTGCCCGAATTTTTAGCATTTCAGGTGTATCTTTGAAAATTACAGCCCAGCGAACCATCAGAAATCTCCTCTCATTGGATGAATGATTGGCAGCGGAAGATGCGGCAACATAGGGCCAGAATTCACATGGATAGACATCCACATGCAGCTTGATTGGTCTCTCACATTCGAACGGTGCTTCGTGAAAGCTGATTGCGAGGTTACTCGGATGCATAGAAAAAGCCCCCGCAGAAATCTGCGAGGGCTTTGAAACAAGGTTATTATCTGTTTACCAGCAGCTCACCAAAACAGTGACTTCACCGGCTAAAGTTGTCAGATCTTCAGGGGCGATGCTTACGGAAGCATTTCCGCCAACCGTGGTGATACCTTCCTCGTTCAACACCGAGCGGATCACATCGCCACTTGCCGCAAAACTTACATCCGGTGGGAGTTGACGACCCGTGCCGCTTGGCGCTGGAAGCAGCATGCCAACAACTGATCCGCCCGTGTCAAAGACAGGGCCACCAGCGTCTCCGGGCAGCGGGGCCAGAGCAAGGCGTGTCATCTCTTCTTCACCCTGAAGACCGGTGAGGTCAGCCAAGGTGCCGTAGGTCACTGTGGGGGCACCCAGGATACCTTCAAAAGAGTAACCGGAAACGGCCACTTCTGATTTCAGGCGAGGGGAGATTTCGCTAAAGGTCGCCACCGACATGGGCGCAAGACCACCTGCCGGACGCAGGACCGCAACACCAAGTTGCTCATTCACGCCAACCAGCTCGGCGTCATACTCACCTTCCAAAGTGATGCGCTGGCAGGAGCCAACCACTTCGGCAGTTGTGACAACTGTACCTTTGTCATTGATATAGAAGCCTGAACGAGACAGTTTTGGACGGCGAATTTCCAATCCCGACAACAGATCGAGATCCTGCAGAGCCTCTGCACCAACGGCCGGGTCCATCACGCCATCGATGCGGGTGAAGGACTTGCGCATTTCGCTGAGAACACGGCGACGACGTTCTTCATCACCAGCCGGCCAAACCAAGGTGAAGCCTTTGATTTCGCCCTTTTTCAGGCTGACTTCGGTGTGGCTAATATGAGCGGCATCTTCACCAACAAGAACAAAACTATCATCGCGACGTTCGCGTGGGCCTTCCAGCGGAACCAATTCGAGCGTTTGCATGATGTCGTACAGGCCAAACAAGGTGGATTGATCGCCTGCCTGACTGATCAGCACAACCTGCGCGTCAACATCACCGGTTGGGGCAAAGTTCACGAACGGGTATTCGGCTGACTTTTTGGCGACAATGCCTGTCGGGATCAGGATCTCGATACCCGCATCCAGACTGGTGTAGGCCTGCAGGTCCAGCCCTTCCAGTACCGCATTATATTGGTCTTTGAGCTGCGCGCGTTGCGCTGTGGTCAAAACACCGGTGGTCTCATGTCCGTTTGCGGATTGCCAAGCGGACATGGATGCGCGTGTGCCGCGGCCAAAGGCACCATCGATTGAGCTGTTGTAGAAACCTGCCCACTGAAGCCAGACCTGCAGCTCTTTCTTTTCATCTCGTGTCAGGCGCGCTTCACTGGCACGTGCTTCGCGAGGCGTCTCATCAGGAAGGGCAACTTCAAGTGTCGGAGTTGTGGACACCTCTGTCACTTCTGGCGTTGGGGTCACATCTGAAGGCGCCACGCGCACATTCAAAAGATTCGCGCCAACAGGCCAGAATTGGCTTTGAAATGTTGAAGTGAAGGTGATGTAGGCATCGCGCGGGATCAGGCCCTGGCGACGATATGCGCTGAGAACCGTTTCAGCATCATCGCGAGTGTAGGGCCCCAAGGCGATCCCATACCAGCCTCCGCCGAGTGTGAAACCGTTCACATCCTCCAACTGGTTCGCATACTTACGAATTTCAGTGTTGGCTTGGGTGAGGCTCGGCTGGGCTTCGATTTGAACCCAGACAACGTCTTCTTGGGCAAATGCCGGGCGGGACAAAATAAAAACCGCACAGAGAACAGACAAAAACAGACGCGACATCGTGACTTGGGCCCTTTGATCGTAAAAAATTTCCTATTCGCTCGCTCTTTTACCAATTCTGCGGCCACATGCACCCTTATTTTGGGGCTGCGTGCAATTGACCCGCCAAGCTGTTGCGCATAGGTACAACGCGCGTTTGAAAAGGGCAGAGCCATGACGAATACGGACAGCAAACCGCGCTCCTTCCAGGAGATCATTCTTCGCCTCCAGAATTACTGGGCGGGTAAGGGTTGCGCGATCCTGCAACCTTACGACATGGAAGTTGGGGCGGGGACATTTCACCCGGCAACGACTCTGCGTTCTTTGGGTCAAAAACCATGGGCTGCTGCCTATGTTCAGCCGTCACGTCGTCCGACCGATGGTCGTTATGGTGAGAACCCAAACCGTTTGCAGCACTACTACCAATATCAGGTGCTGATCAAACCAAGCCCGCCGGATTTGCAGGCTTTGTATCTGGGCTCTCTTGAAGCCATCGGCATCGATATGGAGATGCACGATATCCGCTTTGTCGAAGACGACTGGGAAAGCCCAACGCTTGGCGCTTGGGGTCTTGGCTGGGAAGTTTGGTGTGACGGTATGGAAGTCAGCCAGTTCACATACTTCCAGCAGGTTGGCGGTCATGACTGTCATCCGGTCTCCGGCGAACTGACCTACGGCCTGGAACGTCTGGCGATGTACGTGCTTGGTGTGGATCACGTGATGGATATGCCATTTAACGATCCACAATCTCCGATTGCGCTGACCTACGGTGATGTTTTCAAACAGACCGAAGAAGAATACGCGCGTTGGAACTTTGACGTCGCGAATACCGAAGTCTTGTTGCGCCACTTTGAAGAGGCGGAAGCGGAATGCGAAGCCATTTTGGCTCAGGAACACGTTGATCCGAAAACCGGCAAAACCATCATTATGGCTCACCCGGCCTATGACCAGTGCATCAAAGCCAGCCATATTTTCAATCTGCTCGATGCGCGTGGTGTGATCTCTGTCACTGAACGCCAGGCCTACATTGGCCGCGTCCGTGCTCTGGCGAAACAATGCGCGGATGCCTTCGTGCAAACCCGCGCCGCCACCGGAGAAGCCGCGTGACCGGGAAAATCCTTGCAGGAGTTCTTGTCTTGTCAGCTATCGCGATGGGCATCGGCCTCTGGTACACCCAGATCTACGCCTTTTACGAGCCGGTGAATGCCACTGGCTCTGACGATGTGCAGATGACTTTGCTGGCAACCGGCGAGCCAGAAGTTGTTCTTTATGAAGACTTCGAAGCCATCGACGCGGGCAGCTCCCCAATCCGCTATCGCGCATGTTTCACGACCTCCATGTCATTGCCGTTGATGACGGAAACCTATCAACCGGTTGAAAAGGCGACGCCTCTGAACGCTCCGGGTTGGTTTGACTGTTTCAACGCCGCTGAAATTGGCGGGGCCCTCAAAAGCGGTGAAGCGCTTGCCTTCATGGGCACCGAAAATATCGAATATGGGATCGACCGCATTATTGCTGTTATGCCCGACGGCCGGGGTTTCGCCTGGCACGAAATCAATGAATGCGGAAAGCTCGCCTTTGATGGCGAAGACCTGCCCGCCACCTGTCCGCCCAAACCGGAAGGCCAATAACCCATGCCTGATCTGCTGATTGAACTCTTTTCCGAAGAAATCCCTGCGCGCATGCAAGCGCGTGCGGCGGAAGATCTGAAAAAGCGCGTGACCGATGGGCTGGTGGCCGCGGGTCTGACCTATACGCATGCTTCCAGCTTCTCTACCCCGCGGCGCCTGACCCTCGCGCTTGAGGGGATGTTGGCCGAAAGCCCGACCGTACGCGAAGAACGCAAAGGCCCGAAAGTCGGCGCGCCTGAGAAAGCCATCGAAGGCTTCCTACGTGGTGCTGGCTTGACCATGGATCAGCTGGAAGAGCGTGACACCCCAAAGGGTGCAGTCTATTTCGCGAGCATTGAGAAACCGGGTCGCCCGGCGGCTGAGATTGTCGCTGAGGTTCTGGAAGATACCATCCGCAACTTCCCTTGGCCAAAATCCATGCGCTGGGGCGCGGGTCCACTGCGTTGGGTGCGTCCGCTGCATTCCATTCTCTGCATCATGACAGATGAGGCTGGTACAACAGTTGTGCCGATGGATATTGATGGCATCGCGTCTGACGACACCACCGAAGGCCACCGTTTTATGGGGGCAGGGCGCTTCGCGGTCACCGGTTTTGAAGACTATGCTGCCAAGCTGAAACGCGACCATGTGATCCTTTCAGCAGATGAGCGCGCCGAAGCGATCTGGGCGGATGCAAAGAACCTGGCCTTTGCACAGGGGCTTGAAGTTGTTGACGACAAGGGCTTGCTTGCTGAAGTCGCGGGTCTGGTTGAATGGCCAGTCACTTTGATGGGGGATATCGCAGAGGACTTCCTGAATCTGCCGCCGGAAGTTCTGCAGACTTCGATGAAAGAGCACCAGAAGTTCTTCTCGGTCAAAAACCCAAATACGGGCCGCATCGAGAAGTTCATTACGGTCGCCAACCGCGAAACTAAGGATAATGGCGCGACCATTCTGGCGGGGAACCAGAAGGTTCTCTTTGCGCGTCTATCTGATGCGAAATTCTTCTGGGAAAACGATGTTCGTACAGCGAAAGCTGGGGCATCAGAATGGATTGAGAAACTGTCCAATGTGACCTTCCACAACAAGTTGGGGTCTCAGGCGCAACGTATTGATCGTATAGCAGCACTTGCGCGTGAGATTGCGCCGATTGTAGGAGCTGATGCCGATCTGGCAGAGAAAGCCGCGCGATGGGCGAAGGCTGATCTGTCCTCTGAGATGGTCTATGAATTCCCCGAATTGCAGGGTCTGATGGGGCGCTACTATGCGGAGTTCGCAGGTCATCCTGCGGAAGTTGCTGAATCTGCGACAGAGCATTATTCGCCGCTGGGTCCGTCTGATGATGTGCCAACTGCGCCGGTTTCGGTGGCGGTAGCGCTGGCGGATAAACTGGACCTGCTGACAGGGTTCTGGGCGATTGATGAAAAACCAACAGGGTCGAAAGACCCGTTTGCTCTGCGCCGTGCGGCATTGGGTGTGATCCGTTTGGTGCTTGAGAACAATGCGCGAGCGAATCTCAGATCAATCGTTGATAAAAAGTTGCTGGGCTACAAGTTACAAGAAGCATATGACAACCTGGCTGGTGACGAACCTGAAGTCTTCACCCTGGAAAGCACTTTGAAAGAAATCGCGCACCACGGTGTTTTTGGTGCAGCCTTTGAAACCGTTGTTGAATCCATCAATAAAGATGAGAGCAAGCCGTTTTCGCCGGATATCTCTGAAGGTTCCTTCCTTTCAAAAACAAGAAGTGAGATTGAGGATCGATCTGTCGATCTCCTCTCCTTCTTCCACGACCGCCTCAAAGTCTTCCTGCGCGACCAGGGCATTCGCCACGATGTGATCGACGCCTGCATCGAGATGGACGGCAATGATGACATCGCGCTCTTGGTCAATCGCGCCAAAGCGCTGCAAGCCTTCCTCTCAACAGATGATGGAGAGAACCTGCTTCAAGGGTTCAAACGCGCCAACAACATTCTTTCTCAAGCGGAAGAAAAAGACGGCGTCGAATATTCATTTGGTGCTGACATCAAATACGCTGAGGATGACAGCGAAAAAGCTCTCTTTGCAGCGCTTGAGAAGTTTGAAGAACCAATTGCTGAAGCCATCCGTGGAGAGGATTTTGCCGCAGCAATGGCTGGCCTTGCTGGTCTGCGCGCGCCGATAGATGCTTTCTTTGAGGCGGTGCAGGTCAACAGCGACAACGAGGTTGTGCGCCGCAATCGCCTGAATCTCTTGGCGCAGATACGTAAACTCTGCGCGTCGGTTGCTGATCTTACTAAGGTTGAAGGCTGACACCGACTTTTCGATTTTCTTTTTGGTTTAAATATCTAGCAGACCGGATTTTCCTTGAAAATCCGGTCTCTGTCGTTGCGACAAAGGCAACGGCTTTTGGGTAAGCTTTTCCTTGCCTCAATTCGTCTGGTGCGTATGCTGCACGCCACAGGAGGATGCCGCAGTGCAGAAAAATAACCCGTTTATCACTCTCGTGACCCCTGAGGCGCCAATTACGGTGCAATCTCACGGTGGGCGCGCGAAGTGTCTGCAGCGGCTTGTCCGCCTTGATCTGCCGGTTCCGACAACGGTTGCGCTATCATTCAACGCCGTGCATCGCCTTGCGGGGGGCGACATGCCGGATTTAGATCGATTGATGGAGCCTTTCGCTCAGGATCAACTCCTTTGTGTGCGACCAAGTTCCGAAGATCCTGACTGGGGTGGTCCGGGGGCGGTGCTAAATATTGGTATCAACGATGCGCGCCATGAAGAACTCAGCAAATCCATCGGAAAACCCGCCGCGGATGAGCTGTATCTGCGCTTTATCCAATCCTATTCAGAACATGTCGCTCGGCTTGATCCCGACATGTTTGATGATATCGATCTGTCTGGCCCGAGTGCACTGAAAGAGGCGCTTGAGGCTTATGAAGATGAGGCGGAAGAGCCGTTTCCTCAGGATGTGACAACGCAGTTAGGTGGCGTTTTGCGCTCCATGGCGCGCGCTTGGGAAGGCACCTCCGCGCGGCTATTGCGCATGGCCAAAGGCGCACCAGCTGATGCGGGGCTAGGACTTGTTGTGCAAGCCATGGTGCTTGGTCTGGGGCAGGGTGAAAGCGGCTCGGGTGTATTACAGCTCGTGGATGGCGCAACGGGACACCCTCTGGTGAAGGGGCGCTATCTCTCACAGTCGCAAGGCCGAGATGCCTTGGAAGCAGGTGCGAGCTCTCTCTTTCTTACCAAAGACGAACGCGGTCCATCCCTAGAGGAGGAACTGCCAGAAGCATTTGATCACTTGCTGACCCACGCGCGTCTGATGCGCAATCGCTTGCGTGAAGAGATGCAGGTGGAATTCACTGTAGAAGATGGCACGGTTCATATATTGGATGGCGTCCGCATTCAGCGCAGTGCTCAGGCTGCTGTTCGCATTGCTGTCGCGCTGGCAGAAGAAGGCATCATTAGCCACGAAGAAGCACTGATGCGCATTGAACCGCGGGCATTGAATGAACTTCTCCACCGTCAAGTTGATCCAAATGCCACGCGGGATGTGATTGGATCAGGCGTTGCTGCAAGCCCGGGGGCGGCGAGTGGGAAAATCGTGTTTACCGAAGCTGCCGCGCAAGCCTCTGATGCACGCGGGGAAGCCTGTATTCTTGTGCGCCGCGAAACCAGCCCGGAAGACGTGCGCGGCATGCACGCCGCGGCGGCTGTACTGACAGAGCGCGGTGGCGTCACAAGCCATGCGGCGGTGATCGCGCGCGGTCTGGGCTTGCCTTGCGTGGTAGGTGCCAACAACATCCGCTTTCAGACCAAAGTCAAACAGCTTACTGCTCCCGATGGGCGAGTGTTCAAAGAAGGCGATGTGCTGACAATCGACGGGACAAACGGTGATGTATTGTTTGGCGAGCCGGAAATGTTGGAAGCCAATCTGGACGATAGCTTCAAGCAGTTGATGATATGGGCGGATGAAATCCGCGATATTGATGTGCGCGCCAATGCGGATACACCAACCGATGCGCTGACAGCTGAGAACTTCAAAGCGCAGGGCATAGGTCTCTGCCGCACGGAGCATATGTTCTTTGATGAAGACCGCTTAACGGTCATGCGTGAGATGATCTTTGCGGATGACCCCGAAGATCGCCGCGCTGCTTTGGAACGCCTGCTGCCTATTCAGAGAGCGGACTTTGTTGATCTCTTCAAGATCATGAGCGGCAAACCGGTGTGCATACGCCTGTTTGATCCACCGCTGCATGAATTCTTGCCTGGCAATCGGGCTGGTATGCGTGATTTGGCGGAAGCGCTGGACCTGCCTTTGTCACGTGTGGAACGGCGGATTGAAGCGCTGAGTGAATATAACCCAATGCTCGGTATGCGGGGTGTACGCCTCGGGATCACCGTGCCCGAAATTTACGACATGCAGGCGCGGGCCATTTTCGAAGCCACGATTGATGCGTCAAAAGACGGCGAAGCAGTCGTTCCAGAAATCATGATCCCGCTGGTCAGCGCGAAGCGTGAAGTTGAACTTGTAAAAACACGTATCGATGCGGTCGCGGCAGCGGTGCGCACTGAACGTGGGGCAGATTTTGATTTTCGTTTGGGTGTCATGGTTGAAACGCCGCGCGCAGCGTTGCGTGCAGAAGACATCGCGCCGCATTGCGATTTCTTTAGTTTTGGTACCAATGACCTGACGCAAATGACCTATGGCCTTTCCCGTGATGATGCTGGGCGATTTATGTCGGCCTATGTTCAGCAGGGTGTATACCCTGAAGATCCTTTTCACACGCTTGATGCCGACGGTGTTGGGGAGTTGCTAAAACTTGGCGCTGAGCGCGGTCGAGCGGCGCAGCCGAACCTGACTTTGTCGGTTTGCGGGGAGCATGGCGGCAGCCCCGAATCAATCGCATTTTGCCGAAAAGTAGGGATTGACTACGTTTCCTGCTCCCCATTCCGCGTGCCTGTTGCGCGGTTAGCCGCCGCTCAATTTACAATAAAAGACAAGATCGGGTAGCAGAAAGTCGCATTTCCGCATCATCTTGGTCTTATTTCTGCCCAATTCTGCATTGCGGCGGTTTTTCTAGACCTGTGCATAAAAAATCTATATCTGACCGCTTTGATTTTGCTGGTTGGGGGGCCGGCTCCACCGTAACGCGAGGCTGCCATGCGCACGTTAGCTACTACGATTATCGCCGCTCTTCTGGCGGCTCAGGCCACTTTTGTCGGTGCAACATCCGATCCCGTAAAGCAGGCCATCTCCGCTGAGGAAACTCAGATTGCCGCTCTGGACGGGCAAAAAATCCGTGAACTCTTCACCTTCCGTAAGAAGGCGAAGCCGCTTCAAATCGAACGCTCCCGTGGCTGGGTTGATGCCCAACCTGTTGTGACTGGAGACGAGCAATGGGCCTGCCTCGCGCAAGCGCTTTACTTTGAAGCGCGCGGCGAAAGCGTGCGTGGCCAGTTTGCCGTGGCAGAAGTTATCTTGAACCGTGTTGATAGCGTGCAGTTTCCAAATACGCTCTGCAAAGTGATCCATCAGGGTACAGGGCGCAAATATGCCTGTCAGTTCACTTACACATGTGACGGCAATCCTGAAGTAATTCATGAGAAGGCGGCCTACCAGCGCGTGGGCAAAATCGCCAAACTTATGATCGATGGTGCGCCACGTGATCTGACCGATGGCGCAACCTATTATCACACCAAGGCAGTGAACCCACGTTGGGCACGCAAGTTTGCGCGTACAACCACCATTGGCGTGCACCACTTCTACCGTCCTCACATTCGCATTTCACAAAACTAAGCCTTCTGGCTTTGTGAAAAACACACTGTTATAGCGGCTCGGATAGCAATCCGAGCCGGAGTGTGCCTGTGACCCAAAATACCAGCTCTGCCTTTGATCATCCGGAAGTCCGGGCGGCCTCCATGCCGATGGACAGCGTACATGATCGCCTGTCTCTACGAGATCACATTGTCGAAGTTGAAATCGGCGCCTTTCAGGCCGAGCGGGATGTGACGCAGCGGGTTTCATTTGATGTTGTCGTTGAGGTCTCGGCGTCTGACGCTGATCTGGATGACGATGTTGATCGCATATTGTCTTACGACCGTTTGACTTGGGCCATTGAACATGAGCTGGCCGCAGAACGGCTGAACCTGCTTGAGACGCTTGCCGAACGCATTGCTGATCGCATTTTGGCAGAACCTCAAGCTCTGCGCGTTTTCATTCGAATTCAGAAACTCGATAAGGGCAACGGCAAGCTTGGCGTTGAAGTTGTACGCGTGCCAGGGCAGGGGGCGCAATCGAGTGAAGATGATCGCAATCCTATCGTGGCATTCCTGAGCAATGAGGCGCTGGAAAGCACCGCGCTTCCGGAGGTTCTGTCAAACATAGCTTCTGATGACCCATTGGTGTTGTCTCTGGATTTGCCCGTATTTCGCCCTGCCGCGCCCTCCGAAGCTGCTCAAAAACAAATTGATTTGCTGGCCATCGAGCAAGCGGCTTGGCAATTGGTGGCCCAATTGGATGGGTTCACCGTTGCCGCTACGCGTACCGAACTCGATTGGGTTATGAAGACCGGCCAGCGCTGCATATGGGCGCCGTCAAGATTGATCAATGATGCCACAGATGACATTGGCAGCGACGCTGGTGTCATGGCGGTCTGGTTCGCAGAACAATGGAAAGCCGCCAAGATCATCAATGTCGGCGGATCATTGCCCGCATCTGACACAATTCCGGTGGAGAATGTAACACTGGGTCACGCTGATCGCTGACCTCTTGCCAAGCCCATTTAGATCGCCCATTCACGTTCCATGACGACTTATTATAGAGCTATTCCTCATTCCGATGCGGCCCGCCCCGCCAACGCTTTAACGCTGGCTAGCGGCTGGACGTGGTTCACACATGTGGAGTGCCTTCAGCGCGGCGGCGATGCGCAAATTGTTCCGGCCAAGGACATTCCAACCGACGTTCTGGCCCTGATGACTGGCGACCGCGCAGAAATCGCGGGCCTGCCTATGACGCATCCGCAGATTATGGGCATTCTGAATGTAACCCCGGATAGCTTTTCTGATGGCGGGCAATTCAATGCGCCAGAGCAAGCGATCGCGCGGACGAAGGATATGATCCAACAGGGGGCCTCTATCATTGATATCGGTGGTGAATCGACACGGCCCGGATCAGGTTTTGTCGAAATCGATGAAGAAATCGCCCGGACACAGCCGGTAATTTCGGCAGTGTCGCCCGAAATCGACGTTCCGATCAGTATCGATACACGTAAGGCGCCCGTCGCAAAAGCGGCATTGGGCGCGGGCGCGACAGTTGTAAACGACGTTTCGGGGTTCACCTTCGATGCCGAACTTGGCCCCCTGGCTGCATCAGAAAGGGCTCCAGTTTGTGTCATGCATGCGCAGGGAGACCCTGCGACCATGCAAGATGACCCGAGTTACGATGATGTTTTGCTCGATGTTTATGATTTTCTTGCCGCTCAGGTGGCCCAGCTTGAAGCGCTTGGCATAGCGCGCAACCAAATTATCGTTGATCCAGGTATTGGTTTTGGCAAAACGCTGGAGCACAATCTCGCATTACTGGCTCGTATAAGCCTGTTTCATAGCCTTGGGTGCCCTATTTTGCTGGGGGCTTCCCGCAAACGTCTGATCGGTGCCGTTGCAGATGCACCTGAGACCGCGCAGCGCGTTCCGGGGTCTTTGGCATTGGCGCTCCAATCCATTTCACAAGGCGTTCAATTTTTAAGAGTGCACGACGTCGCTGAGACCAAACAGGCTCTGAGCCTTTGGCAGGCAGCGACCAAAGGAGAATATTATGGCACGTAAGTTTTTTGGGACAGATGGTGTTCGGGGGACCGCGAACCAATATCCGATGACCGCAGAGATGGCGCTGAAACTAGGTGCAGCAGTCGGTCGGTATTTCCGAAATGACGGTGATAATCAGCACCGCGTGGTGATCGGTAAAGATACGCGTCTGTCTGGTTACATGTTCGAGAGTGCTCTGACAGCAGGCCTAACGTCGACCGGCATGAACGCGATGTTGCTTGGTCCGGTGCCGACGCCCGCGGTTGGCCTACTAACGAAATCCATGCGCGCTGATCTCGGCGTAATGATCTCGGCAAGTCACAACCAAGCAGTCGACAATGGCATCAAATTTTTCGGCCCCGATGGCTTTAAGTTGTCCGATGAAGCAGAGTTGGAAATTGAGCAGCTAGTTCTTGAGGGGGTGGAGCCAGTTCAGCCGCAGAACATCGGCCGCGCTGTTCGCGTGGACGATGGTCGTTTCCGCTACATCGAACGTGTGAAAAGTTCCCTGCCAAGTGGCCTGCCTTTCAAAGGTCTGAAAGTGGTAATCGACTGCGCCAATGGTGCCGCTCACCGCGCAGCGCCAGAAGCGCTCTGGGAGCTGGGCGCGGAGGTTATTCCTATCGGGACCGATCCGAACGGGACGAATATCAACCTCAATTGCGGGTCAACCTACACTCAGACTGCTGCGGAGGCAGTGGTCGCCCATGGTGCGGATGTCGGCATTGCGCTCGATGGGGACGCGGACCGGGTGATGATCATCGATGAAACCGGCAAAGTAGCGGATGGCGACCAACTCATGGCACTGCTTGCGAAACGCTGGGCAAAAGCTGGAAAACTCTCAGGTGGCGCATTGGTTGCGACTGTGATGTCCAACCTTGGCTTGGAGCGTTTCTTGGAGGCCGAGGGGCTGCGCCTGGAACGGACCGCTGTAGGTGACCGATATGTTGTGGAACGTATGCGTCAGGGTGGCTTCAACCTTGGTGGCGAGCAGTCCGGTCACATCGTGATGACCGATTACGCGACCACTGGAGATGGCCTGTTGGCAGGTATTCAGTTCCTCGCCGCTATGGTGGAATGTGGCAAGCCAGCTTCAGAGCTCGCGACGAGTTTTGAAACAGTGCCGCAACTTTTGAAAAACGTCCGTTATGGCGTAGGTCAAACTCCGCTTGAGTTGGCCTCTGTGAAATCAGTGATTGCTGATGCCGAAGCACGGTTAAATGGAAGCGGTCGTCTCTTAATCCGCAAATCCGGGACAGAGCCACTGATCCGCGTGATGGCGGAATGCGAAGACGCCGATCTTCTGACCGACGTTGTCGATGGTATCGTCGCCGAAGTTCAGGCGAGCGTCTAAGACCTGTTAAAGAGCCGCTTCAGAGCCCCATATTGGCTGATTGCGATCCCTCCGAGGATCATGATTAGTGCAAATATCAGGGTGGATGGGAGCGGCTCTCCCAATACCAGTGCCCCCATGATGACGGCCCAGACCGGGACTTGATAGTTGGTGAGGCTCATGAACGTGGGGCCTGCCTCTCGCACAACGATCACGCGCAGCAGATTGGCTGCTGCGGTCGGTACAAGGCCTAGAAGCGCAACGACGCCCAGTGTTTGCTGATCAATTGCAGCGGGCACACCTTCCGTGAAATAGGCAATTGGCAGGATAACGATAGCTCCGAAATAAAGAAGGGTCGTCGCCAGTCCTACGGAATCAATTGGTGGTAGGCGTCGTACTAAGATCGAACAGATCGCATAGCTCATCGTGGCACCGAGGATCGAGAGACGTCCCCAAAACTCAAGTGAGGCGCCGCTGCTTGCAAAGGCATCGCCGCCGATCAGAACCGCCACTCCGAAAAAACCCAACAGAAACCCGCCAACTTTGCGAAGGTTCATGCGTTCGCCGGGCACGAAAACATGAGCAAGCGGCAAAATCATCAGCGCAATGGCTGTCATGCAAATACCAGTGAAGCTGGATGTTACATGCAGTTGGCCCCAGCTGATTAAAAAGAACGGTAGGGCAGAGCTGCCTATGCTGGCGATTGCGAGCGGGAAATAGGCGGTTTTATCGTGAAAGAGCTTGAAGCCTCGAAATCCCCAAAACACCGTAAGCAGGATCGAAGCAAAGCCGATGCGCGATGCGGCGAGCCAAACCGGGGTCATGCCCTCTAGAGCAATTTCGATCAGCAAAAAGGTTGAGCCCCAGACGAAACCCAGCGTGGCGATCATGGCCCAATATTTTGGTGCGATTTCTGGCATGTTTGCTCCGGAATTACCGGAGCAATTGACCCGCCTTTTAGGGGCGGGTCAATCAAAATGGCACGGCTTAGCCACGCAATTTATGATGCAGGAGGATTGGCACAACGAGATCTTCCTCATCAGCCAAATGTCGGCCCAGAAATGTCTGAATACCTTCGCTGGTCTTCAGGATATCTGGGATTTCTCCGGTCGCATCCTTTGGCGACATATCCATGAGCTTCAGATAGCGGTTGGCTGATCCTGTCAGACTCTCCAGTATCTGATCCATTTCTTCATGGTCTGCCTCAAGCATCTCAAGCCCGCGCGTGAAACGATCATCTGCGGCCTCGAGTTCCGGGAAGAAACGGTGATCTTCCCAGCCATGGTGCCCATGCAGGTTACGCACCAGCATGTTCCCAAAATGAGCCAAGCGCTGCGCATAGGTCTCAGGGTCGCTCTCTTTTTCCAGCACCTTTTGCGTATCCAAAGTGATCAACTCCGCCAGTTGTCGGAACATGCGATGTGCTCCCATCCAATTGCCAATGGAAGCGGCGAAATTCGGGTGATCCGGCCAAGCTTCGCGCGGATAATCCCGAAGCAGGAGTTGCATATCTTCGGGCAACCCCTGTCTGACGTTGATGTCATATTGAGTCATGGCCAAGAGGTAGAAAGCACCGTGAGCGGTTACAACGCTACCTAGCGTGCGCAGATGCAGGGCGGTTGTTAGGATTTGCACTTCTGTAAGTTTTCACTTACGGTAAGTCATGACTTACCAAGAATCACTTAGCGCTCTTGCCGATCCAACACGGCGTCAAATCTTTGAGCGCGTAGCGCGTGCGCAGGGATCGGTTGCGGAGATATCCGATGGATTTTCCATCAGTCGTCCCGCTGTTTCGCAGCATTTGAAGGTGCTGTCAGATGCCGGTCTCGTCACGGTGGAGCAGAAAGGTACACGGCGTATTTATAGCGCAGCGCCAGAAGGGCTTGCTGACCTACGACGATATCTCGATGGGCTCTGGGGGGATGTGCTGGGTGATTTTGCAAAGAGCTTTAAAGAGGATCACTAAATGACGAACCCAATTGTCAAATCTGTCATTGTACCAGTTACACCAGAGAGGGCCTTTACACGCTTCACCAGCGAAATCATGCGCTGGTGGCCTGTTGGGAAACACTCAGTTTCAGCCGGGCAGGGGCAGTCTGCGCAGAATGTGGTGATTGAGCCTAAAGAAGGCGGGGCTGTTTATGAGATCATGCACAACGGGGAGCGTGCGGAGTGGGGAGTTGTTACGCGCTGGTCACCGCCCAATGGGTTCACTATGACTTGGCACCCTGGCAGCTCATCTGAGGTAGCGACTGAGCTCTCCCTTGGGTTCGAAGCCTCAGAAACAGGCACACAGGTGACATTGACCCATAGCGGCTGGGCTGTGATGGCTGAGAAGGCCGAAGGCATGCGCCAGCACTACAGCAGCGGCTGGGATCATGTGCTTGGTGATTGCTACGCAGGTAATCTGTAGTTCGGTTTCTTATCCGAGCAAGTGATAAATCTCTGTCCGCAACTGATCTTCATCGGTTTCATTGGGGTCATCGATGTAGATTTCCCAAACTGGCATTGCTGAAGCCAAGCCATTGGCTTTTGCGTGTGCCCAGATCGCGCCATGGGTTTGGTTCATGTCGGTAAACGGTCCAACATGAAGCGCGTGCAGTGCCTTCCCCGCAGGGAGCTGATCTGCAGCCACACCGCCTTCTGCTTTGCTTGCGTCTTCCGCGGATACAAAAAAACCACACCGGAAGGTCATCCGCTCGCCCGGCATTTCGGTGTAAACCGAAATCGGAGGGCTCATGGCTGAGATACCGGCAGTACCCAGAAACTCAAATGCTTGCCCAAAGGCGGCTCCCATGGCTTTTGCGATTTCCGCTGGATCTGTCATTGGGGCTTCGCCAGAGACGTAAATATAGTCCTGTGCGTCAAAGGTCTTTTCTTCAATGTCCATTCTCTTACTCCCACCTATCAATCTGAGACAAGCTTAACGCAGAAATGGCATCTACCAACAAAAAAACGCCCCGCAAATTTGCGAGGCGTTTCCAATTAAGGTTGTGAGAAACCTTAGTTCTTTTCTTTGTCGACCATTTTGCCTGCGGAAATCCATGGCATCATGCCACGCAGTTTCGCGCCGGTTTCTTCGATCATGTGCTCGTCGTTTGCGCGACGGGACGCTTTCAGTGTAGGCTGGCCAACTTGGTTTTCCAGCATGAAGTCACGAACGAATTTACCAGACTGGATGTCTTCCAGAACCGCTTTCATGCGTGCTTTGGTTTCGTCGTACTTCAGGATGCGTGGGCCGGTGACGTACTGGCCGTATTCCGCAGTGTTGGAGATGGAGTAGTCCATGTTCGCGATGCCGCCTTCGTAGATCAGGTCTACGATCAGCTTCACTTCGTGCAGACACTCAAAGTATGCCATCTCAGGTGCGTAGCCAGCTTCGACCAGAGTTTCGAAACCGCAACGGATCAGTTCGACCAGGCCGCCGCAGAGAACAGCTTGTTCACCGAAGAGGTCAGTTTCGCACTCTTCACGGAAGTTGGTTTCGATGATGCCGGAACGACCGCCGCCGATTGCGGAGCAGTAGGACAGGCCGATTTCCAGCGCTTTGCCGGTTGCGTCTGTGTCAACAGCAACAAGGCAAGGCACGCCGCCGCCTTTGGTGTATTCGCCGCGAACAGTGTGACCTGGGCCTTTTGGCGCCATCATGATCACGTCAACGCCTTCTTTTGGCTCGATCAGGCCGAAGTGTACGTTCAGGCCGTGAGCAAACGCGATTGCGGAGCCAGGCTTGATGTTGTCGTGAACGTATTTCTTGTAGGTGTCTGCCTGCAGTTCGTCTGGCATTGTGAACATGATCACGTCACACCATGCTGCTGCTTCTGCGATGCCCATAACGGTCAGGCCTTCGCCTTCTGCTTTCTTCGCAGATGGGGAACCTTCGCGCAGCGCAACAACAAGGTTCTTCGCACCGGAGTCGCGCAGGTTCAGCGCGTGCGCGTGACCTTGGGAACCGTAGCCCAGGATGGCCACTTTTTTGTCTTTGATCAGGTTAATGTCGCAATCGCGATCGTAATAAACGCGCATCTTCACGTCCTCTCGTTGATGTTTGAGGTGATCATAGTCAGGTTTTTGCGCGTTTCGACTGTGGTTTCGTTAAAATATCGCGGCTGCGTGATCTTTTCATTCTTATTTTTGTGATATAATGAAAAAAGCATGCTTGATGACCTCGACAGGCGCGTATTGCGCCACATGCAAAGTGACCCTGATCTTGCGATTCCCGAATTGGCAGACCAGCTAGGCCTAACAACCTCGCGCCTGTCGCGCCGCATTGATCGGCTGCGCGAAGAGGGTGTTTTACGAGGCATTCGGGCCGTCATTGATTGGCGCGCATTGGGATATGAGGTCGAAGTCTCTTTGCGGGTCACTTTGGATAAAACCCAAACGCGTGCCTTTGATGATTTTATCGAAGCGGCGCGCGACATTCCTGAGGTCATAGAGATACAGACCTTTCTGGGCCGTGTGGATGTCAGGCTCAGTGTGATAGCACGAGACATGCCGCATTATCAGGACATCTATCGAACAAGCATTCTGAACCTGCCGCACATCGCAGATATCGAAGCGCTGATGCTGGTTTCAAGCGTGAAAGCCAATGAAAGCCTGCCGATATGATTGATCTGGACGATTTGGATCGCAAGCTCCTGAATGCCTTGGCGGAGGATGCGACGCAAAATGCGGGTGCCCTTGGTCGGCGCTTTGGTTTAAGCCAACCTGCCACATGGCGGCGTATCAAACGCTTGCAAGAAGCGGGCATCCTTGCAGGTCGCAAGCTTGATCTCGACAAGGAAAAGCTTGGGTTTGGGGTGACCGTTTTTCTTGGTGTGAAGCTCGCGACAAAGGGGCGGGTCAGCCTAGATGACTTTGAGCGTGCGGTCACTGCGATCCCAGAAGTGCAAACGGCCGAACACGTTCTTGGCATGTATGACTATAGATTGCGCGTCACGGCGCGGGATATCTCTGACTTTGAGCGGGTGCTGCGCCGTCGTATTATGACCTTACCTGGGGTCGGTGATGTAGAGGCCAATGTTCTCTTGAGCGAAGAAAGACGCACCGGACCGCTCTGAAATGGCGCAAAATGAAAACACCGCGCCGTGTCTGGGGTGTTCTTCCAGGAATTTCTGCGGCTAGACATATTGTCAAAGGCAATTTGTTTTCTGGGTCACTCGCCCAGTTCATTAGGTTCGGGTGTTCAGCTCGAAGGAAGGGAGGCCGAAATGGCATTACTCAACACCGTAGACCCAGAGGGTCTGGACGAATTCTCCGTTGTATTCACCGATCGGTCGCTCAACCACATGAGCCAGACCTTTCAACAGGTGATGCGCGACATTTCCGGCATGCTGAAAGATGTCTACAAAGCAGAGGCCGTTGCGCTGATCCCAGGCGGCGGTACCTATGCGATGGAAGCCGTGGCACGCCAGTTTGCACGTGGAGCCAACACGCTTGTCGTGCGCAACGGATGGTTCTCTTACCGCTGGTCCCAGATTTTTGAATCGGGTGCTTTCGCGGCCTCTTCGACAGTTCTGAAAGCGCGTCAGTCAGGCAATGACGTAACAGCAGCGTTCGCTCCAGCGCCGATCGAAGAGGTTGTTGCGAAAATCCAATCTGAGAAACCAGATGTTGTCTTCGCACCGCATGTTGAAACATCCGCGGGTGTCATCCTACCGGATGATTACCTGAAAGCCATGGCGAGCGCCGCGCACGATGTTGGCGCGCTGTTTGTTCTGGACTGCATTGCGTCTGGCTGCGCCTGGATCGACATGGAAGATATCGGCGTTGATGTGCTGGTTTCCGCGCCTCAGAAGGGTTGGTCTGCGTCTCCTTCTGCTGGCATGGTTATGATGGGCGAGCGCGCGTTGGCACGTCTGGAAGAGACAAGCTCTGACAGCTTCGCAATCGATCTGAAAAAGTGGCATTCCATTATGCAAGCCTATGAAAACGGCGGCCATGCATATCACGCGACCATGCCAACCGATGCGCTGAAAGCCTTCCGCGATACAATGCTGGAAACCAAAGACTACGGGTTTGAAAAACTGCGCGATGCGCAATGGGCTTTGGGCAACGGCGTGCGCGCGATCCTAGCTGAGAAAGGCATCAAATCTGTTGCCGCAGACGGTTTTGGCGCACCGGGTGTGGTTGTGTCCTACACATCCGATCCTGCAATCCAAAACGGTAGCAAGTTTGTCGCCGAAGGCATGCAAATCGCGGCAGGCGTCCCGCTGGCTTGTGATGAGCCAGAAGGCTTCATGACCTTCCGACTGGGTCTGTTTGGTCTGGATAAACTCTATAACGTCGACGCGACATTGGCGCGTCTGCAAGGCGTTCTCGACAAGGTGCTCTGAGTTTCACCTTTGCGAAAATACTATGGGGTCCGGGGCAAAGCCCCGGATCTCACAACCTGAGGTGCGGTTTATCTAACGCGCGCCCAACCCCATCTGCATCAGCATTTTGCGCACCGGGGCTAATCCGTAGAGCGCTTGCAGACCCGCCGCGCGTGCATTGCGCAACAAGGGGGTCTCCACCATGGATGCACGGTTAAGCACATCGATCCCTTTGACCCTTAATGCTACTTCTGAGCGGCGTTTTTTCTGATAGGTCTCAAGCATTTGCACATTACCGAGGCTTTCAGGCGAGTCCTTCGCCAGATCCAGCAGTACGCGCAAATCTCCGAGTGATGTATTCAGCCCTTGAGCACCAATTGGCGGCACCACATGGGCGGTCTCTGCGATCAATGCGACACGCTCACTGATGAAGCTATCAGCGATCTGACTGATGATCGGCCAAATGGTGCGGCGAGAGGCTAGTTCCAGTGGGCCAAAAAGCGAGCAGCTGCGCTCTGTCATTTCGGTATTAAAGGCCGCCTCATCCATTTCGAAAAGCTCTTGAGCGCGGGCGGCGCGCTCCATCCAGACAAGCGCTGAGGAAGGTCTGCCCTCGTAGTCGGGCAGGGGTACCAGCGTGAAGGGTCCGCCGCTTCGGTGGATTTCGGTAGAGACATTGTCGTGCGGAATTGGGTGGGTCACCGCTAAAGCCAGGGCCTTCTGACCATAGCGCGTTGTTTTCACACCGATGTCTGCCTTTTCACGAATGGTGGAGTTCCGCCCATCTGCGGCCACCACCAATTGGCAGGTCAGCGTTTCACCATCACTTAGGCGTACGCGCGCCTCGCTCGCGCGGGTCAGCAGATCAGTCGCTGAAACCCCAAGACGCAGGTCCACATTCGGCATGTCATTGAGATGCGCGATGAATTCACGGCGCAAAAGCCAATTCGGGAGGTTCCAACCAAATGGCAGGTCAGAAATATCTGACGCATTAAAATCCTTGATGACGCGAGGTTTTGGTTCTGCGCCACCTGCATCCACAATCCGCATGATTTGCAGGGGGGCCGCGTGATCATTGAGACGCTCCCAAAGACCGGCTTCTTGCAGCAGCACACGGGCCGGCTGCAGGAATGCTGTTGTCCGCAGGTCAGCTCCCTGTTGATTGCGCTCAACAACCGGAGGTGTTGGATCAACGCAGACGACAGAAAACCCGGCTTGCCCAAAGGTTGCCGCGGCCGTCAGCCCAGCGATTCCGCCGCCGGAAACCACGATATCAACTGTGTGCTGCGTCTTATCTTGTGGGGCCATGGCTCTGCCTTTCCTGCCAAATACATACGGGCTGCGGAGGCGCAGTCCAAGAGTGCTTAAAAGAGCGCTTACACAAGCGCGCGCAGGAATCCTGTTAAATCATGGGTGTGATGGTGAATATGATCTGCATCATGTGGTTCTGGCGCGACGTGAACGGTGCGCATGCCCATCGCGTGTGGGGCTTCCAGATTACGAACATCATCTTCAAACATCGCAGCCACGGTTGGTGTCACACCGTCCTTTTCAAACACCTGTTCAAAGGCTGCACGTTCGGGTTTGGGCAAATAGCTTGCATGCTCAATCCCGTAGATCGCATCAAAAAGACCATCCAAACCACGACCAGAGAGCACGTTCTCTGCATAAGGCGCTGTGCCATTTGTATAAACGATCCGTCGACCAGGGAGCGATTTGATGAGCGTTGCCAACTCTGGGTCCGGTGTTAGAGCATCGAAAGAAATATCGTGCACATCCAGCAGGTAAGGGTTTGGGTCGATGTCGTGTTCGCGCATCAAACCAGCGAGTGTCGTGCCGTATTTGCGCCAATAGCGCGCCCTTAGATCATGCGCCTCATTCAGTGACACATTCAGCTCTTTCATCACGTAGTCCGCCATGCGGACTTCGATTTGATCAAAGAGGCGCACTTTGGGGTCGTAAAGCGTATTATCCAGGTCAAAGACCCAGGTCGTGACGTGTGAGAAGCTGTCTTTTACCATGCCGCGCAAGCTAGGCTTAATGCGGGTCAAGTCAATGCTTTGCTTGCAAGTTTACCGAGGGAATGCATAGTCTGATCTTCACAGATCGGAGCGCTCAAATGACCCAAAACCGCACTCAGAACAGAGATGCCTATACAATGATCCTAGAGGCCATTGATCTTGGGGTCTTTAAGCCCGGCGATCGCCTGGTGGAAAGCGATCTGGCGGATCGATTTGGAGTTTCCAGAACACCGATCCGTGAAGCTCTACAACGTCTTGAAACGCAATCCTTGCTTGCGCGCGACGGGCGTAGCCTGATTGTTGCGTCATTGGATCACAATCAACTTGCAGAGCTTTATGCAGTGCGCAGTGAACTTGAAGGGCTCGCGGCCCGTCTGGCGGCGCGGCATGCCACCTTGGAGGAGGTGAGGGTGCTCAAGGAAATGGTCAAAGAAGACTGGCAGTTGATTGGCGATGCACGCGGCCTTGCCAAAGCCAATCGGCGTTTCCACAAGATGATCCACCTCGCTTCGCACAACCGATTTTTGGTGCAACAGCTGGACATGGTGCACCGTTCCATGGCTCTGATGGCTACCACCTCTCTTGCAGCTGAAGGGCGCGGTGAGGTCGCTTTGGGAGAACACCAAGCGATTGTTGATGCCATCGAAGCGCGCGATGATGATGCGGCTTATGACGCTTTGAAACGCCATATTTCTAAAGCCTTTGAAACCCGTTTGAAATTACGCGCCGAGAGCTGAAAACTCTGCTTCGATACCCTCTGGTGTCTGACCATGCGCAGTCTTGTCCCAATAAAATGGACGAACCACCAGTTCATACAGCGCCTTGTAGGCGCCTAATGTTGCCAGGGTGAAATAGATCGGCATGGTAAAGGCCCAGCCCGCCAGCCATTTGCGATTTTGACCTCTTAGCGCATAGATCGCGAGGAAGATATCTAGCAGTGTGATCAGCACAAAGAGCACAGCGACGCTGGCGACCAGCGCTGCTGGTAGCGCTTTGATCCAGCTTAGAGATAGGCCAAAGGCGAGGATCCAGAAGCTCCAGACAAAAGGAGCGAGTAGGAACTGTGAAAGCGTTGACAGAAAGATGGCGTTGAAACCTAGAAATTTCACAAATCCCAGCTCTTTCAGAAGTTTTTGGGGGCTGCGCATATGTACGAGATAGGTCACCATATACCCTTTTAGCCAACGAGATCGCTGTTTCACCCAAGGCCGAAAGCGGCAATTGGCTTCCTCTTGGGTGACTGTTGGGATCAATTCCGTCCTGTATCCGTATCTGTAAAGTCGAATGCCAAGATCCGCATCTTCTGTGACGTTATGCGCGTCCCAGCCGCCAACTGCTTCGATAGCCTCGCGCCGTAGGAACAGGGTTGTACCCCCCAAGGGAACCGCCGCGCCAAGCCGCGACATGCCGCGAATGATCACGCGAAACCACATAGAGTATTCCAATGTAAAACAACGCGAAAGCCAGTTGGTACGCGGATTGTAGTAGTCCAGAATACCTTGCAAGCACGCGACGTCTGGAGCCGCGTTTTCGAATGCGGCAGCGACTTGTTCTAACTGATCCGGGGCAGGGGCGTCCTCTGCGTCCCAAATCCCTACGATGTCGCCCTTACAAAAATCGAGTGCATAGTTCAGCGCGCGAGGTTTCGTTGTTAGTCCTTGCCCTTCAGGAACCTCGATCACGCGGATCCAGTTGGGCAATTTGGTGTGTGAAAGCGTTTCTTTCGTCTGGTCGTCTTTGGCTTCTAGAACCAAGACAATATCGAGCAGCGCACGCGGGTATGTCAGAGCACTTAGCCGACGGATCAACGCCGCCGCTATTTCGGTTTCCTTAAACAGGGGAACCATCACGGATATCTTAGGGTGTCTTTTGCCCTCGATTTCCATGGGGTTCACCGCAGGAGTTTTTCGCTGACTCGCCCAGAAAGCGCAAATTTTCATGGTCGCTGCGAGAAGTTGCGTGCCTAAAATGGCAAAGGCCAATCCTGCCCAGGCGTTCTTTGGGAAAAGGCCAAACAACAGAACCGTTCCAAGAGCAAGGGCGACTGAGATCGCAATGCGCCGATGTGATTGAAGCGCCCATGAACGACAGCTTTCCACTTCTGCAACTCTCGCCTCACATTGTGATGTCAGCGTGCGTTCAGATCGTAGGGCCAAATAGGATTGAAGCTGTGCGCTTTTCACGAGGACGAGCCGAACCCCGTTCGGCCCAGATGGCAGTGATTTTCGCAAACGCTCAAAGAGTTGAGGGCGACTGGTCGCAAAGGCGAGCTGCCCGTTCATACTGATCCAAGGTACGATGGCATGTTTGATACAGAATTGCGGGGACAGAAGATGTGCAAGGCGTGCATCTGGCGGCGCCTTCGAAAGGTCGACGATCTGAGCGAAATAGTGCTTTGACAGGTGTGGTAGCGCCTGCTCTTCAGACAGCCAGCCTTTGCTGATCAAGACGTCGACTAGGCCGCAATTCCATCTCGAAGTTGCTGTGAGTGCATAGAAGAGCTGCCAAGGGGCGATGAGCCCGTCTTCAAGAAAGCGGCGACCAAGGGATAATTGTCGATCAGGAAGGTCTTCCAGTTTCGGCGCAAATAAAGCCGATCCCGTGTGAAACATGTTGCGCCCCTCAAGTTAGAGAGTTGAGGGTGCGCAACCAGGGTTAAATAGTGCTTAACCGTGTTTGATTAGGACGCTTTGCGGGCATCCATGTGAGCCGCGAAGCGCTCAAACAGGTAGAAGCTGTCCTGAGGGCCAGGGCTTGCTTCTGGGTGGTGTTGGACGGAGTAAACCGGACGATCGGCGATGCGGATACCGCAGTTAGAGCCATCAAACAGGGATGTGTGTGTTTCCACAACGCCCTCTGGCAGTGATTGGCTGTCCACGGCAAAACCGTGGTTCATGGAGGTGATTTCTACCTTGCCGGTTTCATGATCTTTTACCGGGTGGTTGGCCCCATGGTGGCCGTGGTTCATCTTGATTGTGGTTCCGCCAAGCGCCAGTGCCAGCATCTGGTGGCCGAGGCAAATCCCAAAGACAGGCAGCTCTTCGTCTTCCAGAACCTTTTGGATCATTGGAACAGCATACTCACCTGTCGCCGCAGGGTCGCCAGGGCCATTGGACAGGAAAACGCCATCTGGGTTATGCGCCAAAATCTCTTCTGCTGTTGCCGTTGCCGGCAGGACAGTCACGTCACAGCCCACGGATGCGAGGCAGCGCAGAATGTTGCGCTTTGCGCCGAAATCGACGGCAACGACCTTGTGACGTGGGTTTTCTTGAGTTGGGTAGCCGTCTGGCCATGCCCAACGCATTTCGTTCCAGCGATAGCTTTGTGCACAGGTCACTTCCTTGGCCAGGTCCAAGCCTTCGAGGCCAGAGAATTCACGCGCCTTGGCAACCAGTGCTTCGATGTCAAACTTGCCCTCAGGGTCATGTGCCAAAGCAACGTGTGGCGCACCCTGCGCACGGATTGCTCGGGTCAGACGGCGCGTATCCACACCGCCAATCGCAATACGATTGCGCGACGCCAGCCAGTCAGAGAGATGACCGGTTGAGCGCCAGTTAGATGGTTCGGTTGGGTCCCACTTCACCACCATGCCTGCGGCCACCGGATCACCGGTTTCATCATCTTCAGGGGTGACGCCGGTGTTGCCGATATGTGGGAAAGTGAATGTCACGACTTGGCCCGCATAAGATGGGTCTGTCATGATTTCCTGATAACCGGTCATCGCCGTGTTAAAGCACAGTTCCGCAACGGTTTCTCCGACTGCGCCAAACCCGCGACCATAGAAAATGGTCCCATCAGCTAAAGCAAGACATGCGGTTGGGGTGTTTGAAGGCACCTGGGCCATGGCAGCGACTCTCCGGGCTGGGGACAAATTGTCGGGAAACTAAGGCGAGGCCGGTTCCTCGTCAAGGGTAATCACATTCATGAAAATTGTTTGTTTTCAATGCTTTGTAATTTTCTCTCTTGAGTTGCGTCCGATTTGAGTATCGCATATGGTCCTAGCTCTTAATTGAACCGGGGAAAATGCACATGAGCTTGCGTGCTAAAATCAATGACTCTTTGAAAGAGGCGATGAAATCGCGGGCCAAAGAGCGCCTGTCGACGCTGCGTCTTGTGAATGCTGCGATCAAGGATATGGACATCTCTTTGCGCGGCGAAGGCAAGGATGAAGGTGCCAGTGAATCCGATGTGCTGCAGATTCTGTCCAAGATGGTCAAGCAACGTCAAGAAAGCGCGAAAACATACGAAGAGGGTGGGCGCTTGGACCTAGCAGAAAGCGAATTGAAAGAGATTGTAATCATCGAGGAGTTTCTGCCTCAAAAGCTTAGCGAAGATGAGATCGTGTCTGCGATTGATGCGGTTATCGCTGAGGTCGGTGCAGAGTCCATCCGCGACATGGGCAAGGTGATGGGGGGCTTGAAGGCCAAGTACACTGGCCAGATGGATTTTGGCCAGGTTGGCGGCATGGTGAAGGCTCAACTTAGCAAGTAAAGTCCTATTGAATGGATTTAAGAAAGAGGGGCCTGTCGGGCTCCTCTTTTGTTTTTGGAAGGCAAAATCGGTCGTTTGAAAAAAAATTGGATTCTGGCAAAAAATTTGCAGATCAGGTCTTGCGCCCCTCAAAGACAAGTCGTATTCAGCCGCTCACCGTTGGGGTGTAGCCAAGTGGTAAGGCAACTGTTTTTGGTACAGTGTACCGTAGGTTCGAATCCTACCACCCCAGCCAATTCTCTCTAAAGTCATTGTATTTGAACGATATTTGACTCTGGTGTCAGCGCCGGGTTCCCCAGTGTGCCACATAGGTGCGATACGATCAGTGGGAACTTATCATCATTCCTAATCTGAGTATGTTAATATGTGGTTTGAGCCATTTATGGCGTCTTGGTGCCGTTTGTGTTTGGCAGTCGCAGACTGCGGTAGTCTCTGGCAAGTACCAAGTTTCTTCAGGTCGGCCTTCGATCGAACAGCCTATTTTGGCACCTTTTTGCTGTTCTTCCATAAGCGACTATCCCCGACATTTTAGCTAGGATTAATATGCTGCCAACTTCAGCAACTGAAACTCGGCAGCTCCTTACGACAGAGGTTGTTTATGCGCTTAGGCAGATTAAACATCGCGACTGCGGGAAGGAATAATTATTGCCAGTTGAGAATTGATCCGTCGCTTTGGGGATGATCGCAGGGCTTATCGTAGTCGTCACACGCGATGCGGTCCCTGGAAATGTGCTAACACCGGTGCCAATAGCATTTAACTGAACTGCTGCGCGATAACGCAACGCTGCTACTGCCCCTCAAGTCATTCGTTGGGCATTTGTACCACCAGATTGAAAACGATTTTCTTGCCGATGACCGGAATTGCACACCACAATTTCGAATTGTGCGTGTGTTACTTACTGCATTCCATGTTAACTACAGCTTTGAACAGGATCCTGGAGAACGTGCATGTTTCGTTTGTTTTTAGTGGCAGCATTCTCAATGCTCGCCTTTCCGCATTCGCTTTTCGCCCAAGACGCGCCAAGCCTTGTGAAGTTGATGAAGGTAAATTCCGGTGTCGAGAAAGTGACCCGTGTTTTCTTTGGGCAGGTCAAAGCAAAAGAGACTGTCGATCTTGCTTTCCAGGTAGGCGGCCAGATTATTGATCTGCCGATCGTAGAAGGGGCCACGGTTTCCAAAGGCTCAGTGATTGCCATGCTGGATCTTGAACCCTTCGAGCTTGCATTGGATCAGGCGGTTGTCCAGAAGCAGCAAGCGGATCGTACAGTGGATCGCCTGACAAAGCTTCAGGGCAATACCGTGAGTCAGGTCACGGTGGATGATGCGCAGACACAACAGCAGCTTGCCGAAATCTCCCAGCGCAATGCCCAGCGATCATTGAACAATGCGACATTGGTTGCTCCTTTTGATGCACTGGTCGCGACGCGCAATGTTGCCAATTTCTCCACCATCAATGCTGGTACGCCGGTTGCGCGATTGCATGACATGTCCGATCTTCGCATCGAAATCGACGTCCCTGAGGTTCTTTTTCAGCGGGCGGGTGAAGATGCGGATTTCACATTGACCGCAAAGTTTCCTGCAAGTGACGAGACATTCCCGCTGCAAGTTCGAGAGTTCAACGCCGAAACGTCTCCTGTTGGCCAAACGTTCCGCATCACATTGGGGATGACCCCTCCAGAGGGGCTGACTGTTCTGCCCGGCTCCTCCGTGACGGTCTTTGCTACACAAGACAATTCCGATGATCGAATTCTAATTCCATCTTCCGCCATTCTGACTGCCAATGACGGCACACCAAATGTATTGGTGTTTGAGCCTGCGGGTGCGGATGAGGGTGCCATTCGTGCGGTTGAGATCGAGATTCTGCCGGACGTTAAAGGGCAGTTCCAGGTGGTGTCCGGATTGAGCAATGGTCAAGAGATCGTTGCAAGTGGTGCAAGCCGCTTAACGGACGGCACCGCGGCTCGTCGCTTCACTGGCTTTGCAAATTGAGGACATCACTATGAATGTAGCGAGTGCATCAATTTCACGGCCGGTTCAGACATGGATCATCATGCTGATCTGCATGATTGGTGGGATTTGGGGGTTCTTTTCCCTCGGTCGTCTAGAAGACCCGGCTTTTACAATCAAAACAGCTGTGGTTGTCACAGAATACCCAGGTGCCGACGCAAAACAGGTTGCGCGTGAGGTCTCCGAGCCTCTTGAATCCGCGATTCAGAAAATGGCTGAGGTCAAAGAAATCCGTTCCATGAACCAGCCGGGTCTGTCATGGATCTCCGTCGATATGCAGGATCAGTATGACGGTAGCGAGCTACCAGAAATCTGGACCAAACTGCGCAATCGCGTAAATAGCGCCCGACTGCCGTCGGGTGCTGAGCGCCCCTTTGTGAACGATAGTTTCGGTGATGTGTTTGGCATATACTATGCGGTCACCGCTCCCGGATTTACGGATGCAGAAATCCATGATTTGGCGACATTCCTGAGGCGAGAAATCCTGACAGTTCAGGGTGTGGCTGACGTCGATATTTCTGGCCTGCCCAATGAGGTGGTCTACGTTGAACCAGATCTTGAGATCACAACAAACCTAAACGTTTCTCCGCTAGCGATCGCGCAAGCCGTTGCGACGTCCAATTCCGTGGCAGATGCGGGATCTATCCAATCGGCGGAGGGCCGCACGCTTATTCAGGGACCGACAGGTTCGGACTCAGTTTCTGACATCGCGGGCCTATCGGTTGGCGTTGGCGGACAGGTTCTGAACCTCTTTGATTTTTCCAAAGTGAGCCGTAGCCGCGAGCAAAATCCTAGCCTCTTAATTCGCCATAATGGCGAAAGCGCTTTCACACTTGGCGTCGCCGGATTAGGCAGTGAAAACATCGTTGAAGTTGGTCACCGTACCGATGCCAAGATCGCTGAACTCGCCCCACAAATCCCTGTGGGCGTCGATCTGCACCCGGTTTATCAGCAACATATCGTTGTCGAAAACGCCTCTAACGATTTCCTTGTGAACCTGGCCATGTCCGTCAGCATCGTTGTGGTGGTGCTAGCACTATTCATGGGCTGGCGGGCGGCGATTGTGGTCGGTAGTACCCTTCTTTTGACAGTGGTTGGTACGCTCTTCTTCATGGCGATCTTCTCAATCGAGATGGAACGTATCTCACTTGGGGCTTTGATCATTGCGATGGGTATGCTGGTCGACAACGCGATTGTAGTTGCGGAAGGTATGCAGATTTCGATGCGGCGTGGGATGAGCTCTCGACAGGCTGCTGAAGATGCCGCTGGCAAGACTCAGATACCTTTGCTGGGCGCTACGGTCATTGGGATCATGGCTTTTGCCGGGATTGGCCTTAGCAATGATGCGACAGGCGAGTTCCTGTTCTCGCTCTTTGCTGTGATTGCTATCTCCCTGATGCTCTCCTGGGTGCTAGCTCTGACCGCAACACCAATCCTGGGGCATTACTTTTTCCGCCAAGGCAGCTCTGACTCTGATGACGCCTATGGTGGGGTCTTATTCCGTGTCTATTCCGGTTTGCTGCGCTTGTGCCTCAAAGTCTGGTGGCTGGTTATCCCAGCGTTGTTGGCCGTGACAGTTGTCTGTTTCGCCCTCTTTGGACAGGTGAAGCAGCAGTTTTTCCCGGACAGCAACACACCTCTTTTCTTTGTGCACTACAAGTTGGCGCAAGGGGCTTCGATCCATGAAACCTCCCGTGACCTTGAAGTTCTGGAAGAGTGGTTGGCCAAGCAGGAAGACGTCGTATCCTCAACCGCCTATGCGGGCCAGGGTGCTGCACGCTTTATGCTGACCTATCAGGCGGAAGACCCGAACCCAAGTTACGGACATATCATTGTGCGTACAGAGACCATCGATGAAATCGCACCTTTGATTGCTGAAATGGAAGTCTTTGCTGCGGAAGCATTGCCGCAAGGTGAATTCCGCGCAAAACGTCTGGCGTTTGGCCCTGGCGGCGGTGACCCAATTCAGGTCCGTTTCTCAGGTTCCGATCCTGAAGTCCTTCGCGACCTCGCAGACCAAGCCAGCGTCATTCTGAGCAACGCTTCAGAGAACATCGTGGCACCGCGCGTAGACTGGCGCGAAATGGAGCAAGTCCTGCGCCCGGTTTATGCAACGGAACGTGCACAGGAAGCCGGCATTACGCGCGACGACATTACCAATGTCATGCGGTTTGCAACCGAAGGCTTTGATGCTGGGGTCTATCGCGAAAGCGATCGCCAGATTCCGATCATTGTACGGGTGGCACCGGAAGATGACCTCTCTTTTGCCGATCAGGTGATTTATTCCTCAACCGGTCAGACCTATGTACCTTTTGAACAGGTCGTAGAAGGCTTGCGATTTGAACCACAAAACACGCTGATCATGCGCCGGGATCGGGTTCTGACCATCACGGTTGGATCTGATGTTACGAAAGGCGTGACTGCAGCGCAGGTTCAAACCGAAGTTCAGGCCGCCATCGAGGCCATGCCGCTTCCTGCCGGATACAAGATGGCATGGGGTGGGGAATACGAGAGCTCACGTGACGCGCAGGCCAGCCTCGGTCGGCAACTTCCTCTGAGCTTGCTGATCATGGTGTTGATTTCGGTCCTGCTGTTTAATGCGTTGCGCCAGCCTTTGATCATCTGGCTGCTGGTACCGATGTCAGTCAATGGTGTCGCTCTTGCGCTGCTTGGTACCGGGATGCCGTTCACCTTTACGGCGCTTCTTGGTCTGCTGTCTCTGTCCGGAATGCTGATCAAAAACGGTATCGTTCTGGTCGAGGAAATCGACCTTGTGCGGGAAAACAAACCTGACCAGCCTCAAGTGGACTCAATTATCGAAGCCTCTACATCGCGTCTGCGACCGGTCATTCTGGCGGCGGCGACAACCATCCTTGGGATGACACCACTGATTTGGGATGCGTTCTTCCAATCCATGGCGGTCACGATCATGGGTGGCTTGGCGTTCGCGTCGATATTGACCCTCATCGCGGCACCGGTGTTCTACCACGCTTTCTTTGCTCGTGGGCGAAGGGCTGCCGCATCCGCGCAGCCTGCCGTGGCCTGATGATGGTGGCTGAGTAAAGCGATTACACACATGCATTGGGGCGGGGGAGGTCACACTATTCTCTCCTCCGCCCCGGCATTTACCGATTAAGAGACAGCCATCTACCGGTTCAGACCGGAAAATCTGACACCGCTCAAATCGGCCATCTCTTTTTTCCATGTCGCGATGTCCTTTTGGGACAAGTCCTGAAGGTTTGAGTGCCCACAGGCGCGGGCGAGGACTTTCATCAGGTCAACACTGGCTCCAAAATATCGGGCAAGCCGTTCTGCCCCGACCTGAACATCAAAACGTTTTCTCAGTTCAGGCTTTTGCGTTGCGACACCTACCGGACAGTTGTTTGAATTACACATCCGCGCAGCGATACAGCCAACAGCCTGCATGGCTGAGTTGCTAACAGCGACAGCGTCCGCACCCAATGCCATCGCCTTAACGAAGTCTTCGGCCATGCGAAGCCCACCGGTGATGACCAGTGTCACGTCGCGCCCCGTCTTGGCGTCCAGATGTGCGCGTGCACGGGCCAACGCAGGGATGGTTGGCACTGAGATGTGATCCCGAAAGATTAGGGGCGCTGCCCCCGTTCCACCGCCGCGACCATCCAAAATTATGTAGTCAGCACTTGCCTCCAAGGCGAAGTCGATATCATCCTCTATGTGATTGGCTGAAAGTTTAAAACCAATCGGAATGCCATTTGATTTTTCGCGCACCTGATCCGCGATGTATTTGAAATCAGCAGGTGTTTTTAGGTCTGGAAAGGTCGCTGGAGAAATGGCGGACTGACCGGGTTCAAGCCCTCGGACTTGTGCAATCTTCCCCTGTACCTTGTCTCCAGGAAGGTGGCCGCCCGTTCCGGTTTTCGCGCCCTGACCGCCCTTAAAGTGAAATGCTTGCACACGTTCCACCAGATCGAGATTCCAGCCAAACTGCGCGCTGGCGAGCTCATAGAAGTATCGATCATTTTCAGCTTGCTCTTCAGGAAGCATCCCCCCTTCACCAGAGCAGATGCCCGTCCCAGCCATCTGGGCGCCGCGTGACAGAGCGGTTTTGGCTTCTTCTGACAGTGCGCCATAGCTCATGTCTGAAACGAAAAGGGGAATATCAAGTGTGAGTGGTTTGGCGGCGCGGGGCCCGATGGTCACCGAGGTGCCCACTGCAGCATCGTCCAGCAGTGGCTTGCGGGCCATTTGGGCTGGCAAAATTTGGATGTCATCCCAATGAGGCAGGTCTTTTCGTGGCACACCCATTGCGCCCATTTCACCGTGATGACCCAGTTTGGACAATCCATCACGTGCGAGCTCATGTATACGAGCCACGGTAGGTTCTTCGGGGGTGGCTTTCGCCTGTGGAATGTCAGATTTCGGAGTGGGCGCAGGATCACCGGGTTTCAGATCGCCCAAGGTTGCATGTGTCCCGTCACAAAAGGGACTGTTTGCGGTGCCTTTACACCGGCACAGCGCTGCGGGGGCGGTCTTTTCAGCCGTGAATTTTAGGGGTTTGATATCTGTTGCCGAATGGGATCCATCACAAAACGGTTGGTTTTTTGATCGACCGCATCGACACCAAAAGTAATCTTTGCCTTTTTCAAGATCGACCTTAGCAGGGCTTTTGGCGGCAATAATCGGAACAGAGTCAGTCATTTGGTGTCTCTCCAAACCTTTGTTTGTTATCGGCGGCAACTGAGCTGCAGAGCACTTTTGGTCAGCAGCTTGTTATTTAGTTAGCGTAAATCCTCGTCTTTCAAATCCGTCTCCAGTCTGCATTCACTGCTGACCTTTGTCGCTATGGCAGCTCACATATTCCCATCTGAGCCATCGCAATCGATGCTTCATCACTTAATACACCCCAAAGTTGCTCAAGACCCTTTTCCCCACCTGCTGCTATTGCAAATTGCAGAATACGTCCAAGGAAGGCGAAATCGGCACCGGCATGAAGCGCTTTGAGGACATCCTCCCCGGATCGTAGCCCGCTATCATAAAAAATCGGGAAATTTGGACCGAGCGCATCCCGGATGGGAGCGATCATTTCGAAAGGCGCAGGTGCGCTTTCTAGCTGCCGCGCACCATGGCTGGATATCTGTATCGCGTCCGCACCCGCCTTTTTTAGCTCAATGGCGTCATTCGTGTCCAAAACCCCCTTGATGACAAGGTTGCCCGGCCAAGCGTCACGCAGCCTGTCAAGGGTTTCCCAAGTCGCCTTCGCTCGGCTTTCTGTACGGTCAAAAGTAAAGCCATCCGATTGAAAATTGGCCATTTCCGGTTTGCCTGCAACCAGTGTCGCAAGCGACCATCTTGGGTGCAGCGCAAAGTCGATGAATTGCGATACTCCAATCTTGAAGGGCATTTTGAAACCATGGCGTAATTCGCGTGGGCGACGGCCGACTTCGGGCACATCGACCGTCAAAATCAAAGTTTCATAGCCTGCTGATTTCGCCCGATCAACGAGCTTGAAAGTTCCTTCTCCATCCCCACTAAAATACAGCTGGAACCAAGCATTGCCTTCTGCCACCTCAATGATTTCCTCCATGGGGGTAGACGCAACGGTCGAAACGCAATGAGGGATTTCATATTTAGCCGCGAGCCGCGCGAGCATCAGATCAGCCCTGGGTGCTGCAAGATTGCAAATCCCCATCGGCGCGATGCCGAAGGGGCGCTGGGTGAGTTTGCCAAAAACAGATTTTGAAAGGGAGCGCTGACTGACATCTCTCAGGATGCGTGGAGATAAGGTGGCATTATCAAGTGCGGCGCGATTGCGCGCCGCACCTGTTTCGGCTCCGGCAGCACCATCGATATAGTCAAACACCATCCACGGCAGGCGCCGTTTTGCGATCCGCCGAGCGTCTGCTGCGCTGTGAATAGCGTTCGAGAACATCAGGCTTTGACTGCTTCCATAAAGCGATGTCGGATCACCACTGGATCCAATGTGATAACTGGCAGCTTGATATTGCCACTGTCACATTTGCACACAATCACAGTCATTTCATCGCTGTTGATTGCATCCTGCAGCACAGGACCAAGGTCTTTGTCCTGAACTTCGATCACGGTCTCACATCCACAGGCCTTTGCCACCGCTGCAAGAGAGGTTTTCTTGCCAGCGTAGGTGGGTTGATCGCCCGTCGAGCCATAGGACCCATTGTCGATGATCAGGAGCGTGAAGTTGCCTGTCGCGTTGTTGGCGATTGTTGGCAGAGTGCCAAGATTGGTCAAAACGGAGCCATCCCCGTCGATTGAGATTACAGGCTTGTCCTGCGCCAAAGCCACACCGAAGCCAATCGAGGACGACAAACCCATTGTGCCCAGCATGTAAAAATTGGTTGGCTGATCGTCTATCATATGCAGTTCCTGGCTTGGCAGGCCAATGTTGCAGACAACCAAGTGATCTCGAATGATCGGGGCGATTTCTTTTAGGATTTCAGAACGGATCATTGGTCGCCATAGCCTCCCCAGAAGTTCGCATCCGTCAGGATTGCGACAGGTTTGTTACTCATGAAAGTGTACTTGAGGATATTGTCGAACTCTTCGACATCTTTCTGCCAATGGAAGTGGTAGGTTGGGATGTTGAGCTGAGCCAGAAGCGCCTTGGTATGAACAGCCATTTCCACCTGACAGGCCACCGGTTCGCGCAGCTCACCGCGGTAGGAAATGATCATCGGCAAAGGCATGCGGTAGAACTGCGTCAGCGTCGCCAAAGTGTTGATTGTCACGCCAATCGCAGTGTTCTGCATGATGATCGCTGGACGTTTGCCACCCATGAAAGCGCCAGCGCAGAGCCCCATGCCTTCGTCTTCTTTATTGGATGGAATGTGGAAGATGTCGTCGCGGTTTTCGATTTCATCGATCACTCCGGCCAGCTGTTTGCAGGGGACCGTTGTGACAAAGGAAACGTCGTTCGCAACAAGATCATCGGCGATCTTCTTGTCGATATTCATTCTACTTACCTTTCTGGGAAGCGCCGGTTTTGCCTAAGCGCGTTGACTTTAATTCCATGGATCAAGGATGATTTTCGGGGTTGCCACTGCACCACTCAGCAGATCGGCAAAGGCCGCGCTCCCTTCCGAAAGGGATCGTGTCTCGGTCCAATCAAGGGCTCCGAGGCGTCCATCGAACATCGCGTGGGTCGTGTCTCTGAAATCCTGCATTGTATAGGTGTAAGTCCCGACAAAGCTGATCTCCTGCAAGGTCATGCGGCGAACATCCAATCCGCCCGTGTCCTCACCCAATCCGATATGAGCAATCACGCCACCGGGGGCGGCATGAGCAGAGGCCGCGGCACGCGTGGTGGCAAAACCGACCGCATCCACGACGACCGGATAGCTGCCTTTGGCCTCCTCGACTGCTGTCTGTTCACATTTCTCCTGCAGAAACCGGCGACGCATTTCGTTGGGTTCTTTGATGGTGACTTGGGTGATCCCCATCGCACGCAGCGCCAGTGCCGCTGCGAGCCCAATGGCGCCTCCTCCGATAATCAGAGCACGTCTGTCCATGCTAGGATGAAGCGTTTCTAATGCCAGCCGGGCCGTATGCCAGCTGACCGCAAGTGGTTCTGCGAGGGCGGCAATGCTCATGGGAATATGACCTGGCACCACAATCAGATTTTGCTCTGGCATGGTCACATATTGTGCAAAAGCACCTTCACGCGGTGGCATGGAAATGATCTGGCGATCTGGACAAAGATTATCTCGACCGGATTGGCAAGCCTGACATGTACCACATGTGACAAGCGGGTTGATCGTGACACGCGTGCCATCCTTGGGGCCTCCAGCGATGGTGCCAGCACCTTCATGACCAAGGATCAAAGGGGCAGGGCGGCGATTGTCGTGGCCAAGGTAGGCGTGCATGTCAGAACCGCAGATGCCCACGGCCTCGATTTTAATCAAATGCTCGCCGTCACGCGGGCTTGGGTCTGGGACGTCGCGAAAACCAAGGGTTTTGACACCGTCATAAACAAGCGCCTTCATTTTGCAGTGAACCCCCCGTCAACCATCAGAACCTGCCCAGTCACGTAGGCCGAAGCATCTGAGCACAGAAACAGCAGGGGGCCGTCCATGTCTTCCATGGTGCCATTGCGCCCGATGCAGGTCTGCGCTGCGTTGCGTGCCACGCGTTCTGGGTCCTCAAAGACGGCTGCCGTCAGTTCCGTTGGGAAAAATCCCGGTCCAATCGCGTTTGCAGTGATCCCATGGGGCGACCAGGCCTCGGCCATTGCGCGTGTCAATTGGCCAACCCCTCCCTTGGTCGCCCCATAGGCAATGCCCCCGGGGAAGGCGCGTGTGGTTTGCAGTGAGGCAAAATTCACAATGCGCCCCCAGCCTTTTTCCTTCATCGCGGGGACCAAAGCCTGCGAGAGAAAAAATGGGGCGGATAGGTTTATCGCGAGTGTCTGATCCCAACCTTGATCCGTGACATCATCTGCGGCTTCACGGGTGTTTAATCCAGCGGCATGGACCACGATATCGGGCGCACCGAAGGGTGAGGACAACTGGGCCGTCAGATCTGACATGGCTGCGCGGTCGGTAATATCCGTCGCTACCGCTGCAGCCTGATCACCGATCTCAGCGCAAAGACTATGCAGCGCGTCTTCTCGACGCGCAACGCCAACCACTTGGGCACCTGCAGCGGCCAGCGCCACTGCAGCTCGTCGACCCAAGCCGGAGCTTGCACCTGTGACGCAGGCAACCTTCCCACTTAGGTCAAAGAGTTGTCGAGGATCGGACATGGCGCCTTATTCCTCGGCAGTCAGGTCAAAATTTTCGTCTGGGAAGTACTTGGCAAGACGCACATCCGCCGCGCGCGCATGCCCTTCCATGCCTTCTAGGCGTGAAATCCGGGCCGTGGCCACAGCCACGTTTTTGGATGCTTCTCGCGTAGAGCGCTGCCAGGTCACGATCTTCATGTACTTGTGCACGGAAAGCCCCCCCGTGTAGCTCGCCGCGCCCGAGGTTGGCAGAACGTGATTGGTGCCAGTGGCTTTATCACCATAAGACACGGTGGTTTCTTCACCCAGGAAGAGCGAGCCATAGCAGGTCAGACGGTCCAGCCACCAATCCAGATCTTCAGCTTGAACCGTTAGATGCTCGGGCGCGTAGTCATCAGAACATGCTGCCATTTCTTCGCGATCTGTGCAGAGGATGACCTCGGCATAGTCGCGCCAAGCAGCAAATGCGTTTTCACGATTCAGCTCTGGCAGATCATCGATCAGTTGCGGGACGATTTGCATGACCCTTTCCGCGAGCGCGTGGTCATCGGTGACGAGCCATACGGGTGAGTTGTAACCATGTTCGGCCTGAGACACCAAATCAGTCGCCACGATATGCGCGTCGGCGGTTTCGTCGGCAAGGATTAGGCTGTCGGTTGGGCCAGCGATCATGTCGATGCCTACGCGGCCAAAAAGAATGCGCTTGGCTTCCGCCACAAACTGGTTGCCCGGTCCCACAAGGATGTTGGCTTTTGGCAGGCCAAATAGGCCATAGGTCATGGAAGCAACGCCCTGCACGCCACCCATCGCCATAATCTTGTCCGCGCCGCATATGTGGGCCGCGTAGACAATTGCTGGCGCGATTCCGACGCCCGGACGGGGGGGAGAACAGGCGGTTATATGGCGACAGCCGGCGACCTTAGCGGTGGTTACGGTCATGATTGCGCTGGCGATGTGACTGTAACGACCGCCTGGGACGTAGCACCCTGCGGCATCAACCGGGATGGCTTTCTGGCCAGCGACAAATCCCGGTTCGATTTCCATCTCAACTTCCGAGAGGGTCGATTTCTGTGTTTCGGCAAAGCGTTTCACATTGTCATGGGCAAAGCGAATGTCCGCTTTCAGCTTTTCTGGCACCAGTGCGATCGCCGCGTCGATTTCGTCCTGGGTGAGCAGCACGTTGCCGTCGTATCGGTCGAACTTCGCCGCATATTCCATCGCTTTTGCGTCTCCGCCTTCGCTGATGTCGTTCAGGATATTCTTGACCGTCTCATGGACTTCAGAGGCATCTGATTTCGCAGTGAGCGTTGCTTTTTTAAGGTATTCGATGGCCATTTCTTCGGGCTTTCTATTTGTCGGTGTGTTCCACCATGAGCTTCAGGATATGAGCGAGTATCGCGAAGGCTGGGGTGCGAAATGCATCGCTGGAGCACTTGGCTGAATGATTCTTGACTGAAATGTAAGCGCTTACATTGCTTATGTGCAAGCGCTTACATTTTGAAGGATTTAGATTGCGGGGTATGTTTTGTTTTTCTTCATTGTGGTATTTGAAACTTGGAAACTCAGAGAATTGGCAGGCAATGCAGAAGAGAGTGATTGTTCCTAAGCTGGATGATGTTGCACGGGTTGCGGGTGTGTCGACGGCAACGGTTTCACGCTGTTTGAATACGCCTGATCGGGTCGCAAAGACCACGCTCGACAAGGTCATGAAAACCGTCGAAGAGCTTGGATATACGCCACATTTTGGCGCGCGGGTGATGGCTGCAAAACGGTCGTCCACGATCGGGGCGATCATTCCGACAATGGAGAACGCAATCTTTGCGCGAGGGCTCCAGGCCTTCCAGGAAGAGCTGCACAAAAGGGGCTACACGCTTCTGGTTTCCAGTTCGGCCTATCAGCCGGAAATCGAAAAAGAACAAATCCGCACTCTCGTAGCGCGCGGTGCGGATGCGCTGCTCTTGATTGGATATGATCGCGATCCTGAGATCTATGAGTATCTTAGAAAGCGCAACGTGCCGGCGATTGTGGCATGGGCCTATGTACCGGATAATGATCTTCCTTCGATTGGATTTGATAACCGTAATGCGATGTGCCGTCTGGCCCAGAAAGTTATTGAACTTGGTCACAAGGACATCGCTGTGATCTCTGGCGTCATTGAGGGCAATGATCGCGCCTATAGCCGGCTGGAAGGTATCAAAGATGCGGTCCGGCAAAATGGGCTGGATGTAGATCGCTTGAAGGTCGTTGAGACAGACTATGGGATTGAAAATGGTGAAAGGGCCTTAGAACAGATCCTGACCGGGTCCACGCGGCCGACAGTGGTCATGTGTGGAAATGATGTTCTCGCTGTTGGAGCATTGAGACATGCGCAAAACGCAGGTCTAAGGGTGCCGGACGAACTTTCCATTACAGGTTTTGATGACATCGAACTGGCTGGTATTGTTACACCAGCACTGACAACGGTTCACGTCCCACATCGTGAAATGGGGAGCAAGGCGGCGACAGAACTCGCTAATCTGGTGGAAGGGATTACCGGTAGCGGCTCGGTAGAATTGGAAACCAAGCTTCAGCTTAGAGGATCCCTGGGTTCACCGGTTCGGTGATATAGGTTTGGTTTTGAGACTCCGTACTTTACTGGCACACGCATTAATTCGCTCACGCCCATAATGAAAGATCGGCGCACCAAAACTCGTATGCATGGTCTCCATTCCCTCGGTCATTGAATAACTCAGGCGCTTCTAAGAAACCTGTGTCTTCAACCAGTTAATGAATTCTTTAATCAGCGGAGCTCGTGGTGTGAGCGGTGTTACAATCACATAGCCGCGCATGTCTTTGACGGGAACATCTAAGAGCTTCACGAGGCTGCCATCCTTAAGTTCAGATTCAATGAGATACGTCGGTAGGATCGCCGCCCCCATTGCCGCCTTGGCAGCGGCAATCACGAGGCTGAACTGGTCGAAATATGACCCGCTGCCCACAGGCTCATCTGTTAGATTGTAGGCCTGTGAAACATCGTTCCATAGATCGGGTCTGCTTTGCATGTGAAGTCGCGGCAAAGGTTTCAAATGCTCAACAGGCGATTTCGTACTTGGTTTCAAAAGTGTGGGCGCGGCTACAACCACAAGGCTTTCAAAACAAAGGGTTGTCAGCTGGGAGTGAGGCCAATCTAACCCACCAAAATGGATGGCGAGATCATCACGCGCTTCGGTCAGATCATAAGGCCCCGCTCGACTTGAAACGATGAATTCGATTTCTGGATGTAATTCTTTAAAAGCGGGCAATCGCGGCAATAGCCAGCGGCAGGAGAACGTTGACGGAGCTGACATTCGAATGACCTTGCGGTCACCACCGGCAGCAATTGCGTGATCGAATGTGCTGCGCAGGCGATCAAGATCCGCAGATACATCGCGCGCCAAAGAGGTACCAGCTTCCGTTAACCGGACGCCGCGCCCTTCGCGGCGAAAAAGGGCAGTTCCCACAAATGCTTCAAGATCTTTGACGTGACGGCTTATGGCACCTTGAGACAGGTTTAATTCATCGGCCGCGGCCGAAAAACTTTCGTATCGGGCGGCCGCCTCGAAGCATCTCAAGAGCGAAAAGCTTGGTAATGAACGGGTACTGCTCATGGAAAGACTATACTTTAGTAATACTCACAAGAAAATACGCTTTTTGTGTGTTTTATTTAATAAATAGCACGATAGAATCCTTAGAAATTCGTTTCGCCCTAATTGCTGGTTGAGGAGGCACGTGGGAATACATGCGCTCCATTGCGCAGAATATGGAGCTGGCGAAACCGCTTAGATGGCAAGGTTGAATATCCGTCTGGCGTCAGACGGTCTTTACAGAATTTTCTAGAATTCAAACGTGAACGGCGAACAGGAGATTACATGGAACACGCGGAAGTTCTTAAAGTGAACGGGTTTTCCCATGCCGAGCTGGTGGGGGGAACTCTGGCTGTTAAATCCCCCATTGACGGCGCGACGGTCGCCACCATTGCCGAAACACTCGCAGAGGATATGGAGGCCATCATTGCAAAGTCTCAACAGGCTTTCAAAACATGGCGCAATGTTCCTGCCCCACGCCGGGGTGAGCTGGTACGTCTTTTGGGGGAAGAACTGCGTGCTGCCAAAGATGAACTTGGCGCATTGGTTACGCTTGAGGCGGGCAAAATCACCTCGGAAGGGCTTGGTGAAGTCCAGGAAATGATCGATATCTGCGATTTTGCGGTTGGTCTATCTCGTCAACTATACGGGCTTACCATCGCGTCAGAACGTCCGGGGCATCATATGCGAGAAACCTGGCAACCGCTGGGTCCGGTTGGGATCATTTCTGCGTTCAATTTCCCTGTTGCTGTCTGGTGTTGGAATACTGCATTGGCTCTGGTTTGTGGCGACCCAGTCATCTGGAAACCGTCGGAAAAAACACCACTGACGGCACTTGCGTCTATGAAGGTTCTGGAAAAAGCTCTGGCCCGCTTTGGTGATGATGCACCAGAAGGCTTGGCGCAGATTGTCATTGGCGGTGCAGACATTGGCGCTGCGCTGGTGGATAGCAAAGATGTTCCGATTATCTCGGCGACGGGCTCAACCCGCATGGGGGGAATTGTCGGGCCAAAGGTTTCAGCGCGTTGGGGGCGTCCAATTCTGGAACTCGGCGGAAATAACGCCATGATCGTCGCGCCGTCAGCTGATCTCGAAATGGCTGTGCGCGCGATCGTTTTCTCTGCCGTTGGTACAGCCGGTCAGCGCTGCACCACGTTGCGTCGTTTGATCGTTCACAAATCGATCAAAGACGAATTGGTCGCAAAAATTAAGTCTGCCTACGAGAACTTGCCTGTTGGTGACCCTCGCGTTGAGGGCACTCTGATTGGCCCACTTGTCGATCAAGCCGCGCAAGATGCAATGGCCGCAGCTCTGAAATCTGCAGAGTCAGAAGGGGGCAAAGTCTTTGGTGGTCAAGCTTCTAAGGACGGTGTTGAGGGCGGTGTCTATGTGAAGCCAGCTCTGGTTCAAATGCCGGGGCAAACCAAAACGGTCGAAACCGAAACCTTCGTTCCGATCCTCTATGTGATGGATTACGATACCCTGGAAGAAGCGATTGAGATGCAGAACGCAGTTCCGCAGGGGCTGTCTTCTTGTATCTTTACACTGAACGTCCGTGAAGCGGAGACTTTCCTGTCCACAGCCGGTTCTGACTGTGGCATCGCCAATGTAAACATCGGACCATCCGGTGCTGAAATTGGTGGAGCATTTGGTGGTGAAAAGGAAACCGGCGGGGGGCGTGAAAGCGGTTCAGATGCCTGGAAAGGTTATATGCGTCGCCAGACTTCCACGGTGAATTACTCTTCGGAACTGCCACTGGCACAGGGCGTAAAGTTCGATATCTAAGCCCTTAGGTCCGCCGTAATGGCGGACCATCCCAACGCTGGCTTCGTACGCCGTCACAAGTGGTTTTGCAGAGCCAGAATTGAAACACGTGGGGCGTTACACTCAGGGTCAGAGCTTTTGCCAATCGGACATTCAGGGCAGGACTACTAAAGGGGGTCTTATGACAGACCCGACAGGTTCTTCAAAATCCCAAGCACATCCGTCACACCTTCACCAGTCTTCAGATTTGTAAACACAAAGGGACGGGATCCCCGCGCTGTATTGGCGTCCGCTTGCATCACCTCCAATGAAGCGCCGACATGTGGTGCCAAATCAATCTTATTGATGACTAAGATGTCCGAGCGTGTCAGGGCCGGGCCACCTTTGCGCGGTATTTCTTCGCCGGCAGCGACATCGATCACATAGACCGTCAAATCCGCCAATTCCGGGCTGAAGGTCGCAGACAGATTGTCGCCTCCGCTTTCTATCAAAACAATCTCCAGATCCGCGTGTCGTTCCTGCATTTCAGCCACTGCTGCCAGGTTGATAGAGGCATCTTCACGAATGGCCGTATGCGGGCAACCGCCTGTTTCAACACCAATAATCCGGTCTTGGGGCAGGATTTGCATGCGCATCAGGGCTTCGGCGTCTTCCTGAGTGTAAATGTCGTTGGTGATCACTCCGATCGAAAATTGATCTTTTAGGGCCTCCGAAAGGCGCGCTGTCAAAGTCGTTTTTCCTGCCCCAACGGGTCCACCAATCCCCACGCGCAGGGGCCCGTTCATTTTGGTCATGATTGAAAGATCCTTGGTTGAAGCGTTTCGTGACGCATTGCGGCAATGTCAGAGAGAAATGCACTTGAGGATATGTCTTCAAGGCTCTTGTCTGCAGCCGCGGCAGCGATTTCTAAGCAAGATTGGTTGAGACGCGCCACAATGGTTTGCGCATCAGTTTGACCGAGCGGCATCAACCGCTGTGCCGCAGCCACCAGATTTGCAAGAAAGGCCTGCAGGTAGAGCGCAGTGACAGCATCGATCGGTAGTTTCGCCAGTTTGGCTGCTCGTCCAAGTGCAATTGGGAGCTGCAAAGACGGCAAACGCATTTGCCAGACTTCAGATGTCACACGCGCAAAGGCCTGTCCCTGACGTTCCCCTTCGCGCAGTCGTTCTAATGAAGGCGCATAAGCGCGGCATTGCATGTTCAGCGCCTCAATCTCGGTATCGATTTCAGTCTCGTAGGCCAACCTGATCCAAATCGCGTCAGCAAGTCCGCTGCCGTGGTGCGCGATGTCGAAAAGCCATTCTTGCAGATCTTCAGGGCTGTCCACCCAGCCGCTTCTCACGGCTTGTTCCAATCCATGTGAATAGGCAAACGAGCCTAGTGGGAAAGCAGGAGACAGCCACTGCGTCAGGGTGAGAAGCTTGGCGTCAATGGGCATGGGAATGATCGTGCGCACTGTGGCCATGTTCATGGGAATGGGTACGCCCATGCCCATAGGCCCCACCTTCAGGCGTGAAAGGTTCTGTTGCCTCAATGATCTCTGCATCCAGGTGTTCAAGCATATGTTTGATCACTGGATCGTTTTGAATGACCAGTCGATCCGCTTCGATCTGACAGGGGGTGTGCCGGTTCCCGATATGCCAGGCTAATCGCTGCAAATTTGCTCCTGTGACAATCAGAACCTCTTCTGCCGCGGCCCGCACCTTGATCAGACGCCCATCCGAAAGCTCTAGCGCATCACCTTGATCCAATGACTCGGTTTTTTCGAGATCAATCACAAAGGGAACGCCGCCGTCGGTTTCCAAACGCTTTCGCCGAAGGAAGCGCGCATCATAGGAGAGGGTGACTGTGTCCGCATGATCTGCATGGGAATGACGATGGAGGGTTTGGGCCAATGGCAGCATGGTGGTCGCCTTAATAAAGGAAGTAACGCTGCGCCATGGGCAGCTCGGTAGCGGGTTGGCACGTCAGCAATTCTCCGTCCGCGCGAACCTCATAGGTTTCTGGGTTCACTTCAACTTCGGGAGTGGCGTTGTTGAGCTTCAAATCGGACTTTCCGATATTGCGGGTGTTTTCAACTGCAAGCGTTGATTTCGCCAGACCGAGCTGATCTCCAATTCCTTCCGCCTGCGCGGCCGCAGATACAAAGGTCACTGCTGAGTTCTCTACAGACCGCCCGTAGGCGCCAAACATTGGACGCGAATAAACTGGTTGCGGCGTCGGGATGGAGGCATTCGGATCGCCCATCTGTGCCATGGCAATAGTGCCACCCAACAATACCATTTCTGGCTTCACGCCAAAGAACGCTGGGTTCCATAAGACGAGGTCTGCACGCTTGCCTTCTTCGATGGACCCAATCTCATGGCTGATCCCATGCGCGATGGCAGGGTTGATGGTGTATTTCGCCACATAGCGGCGCACACGGAAGTTATCGTTGTCACCAGTTTCTTCCGCCAGACGGCCGCGCTGTTTCTTCATTTTATCAGCGGTTTGCCATGTACGGATCAGCACTTCGCCAACGCGCCCCATTGCTTGAGAGTCCGACGCGATGATCGAAAATGCACCCATGTCGTGGAGGATGTCCTCGGCGGCAATCGTCTCGCGACGGATGCGGCTCTCGGCAAAGGCCACGTCTTCTGGGATCGACTTATCGAGGTGGTGACAGACCATCAGCATGTCGAGATGCTCTTCGATGGTATTTACCGTGAAAGGGCGTGTCGGGTTGGTGGACGACGGCAGAACATGCTCTTCGCCACAGATTTTGATGATGTCCGGCGCGTGGCCTCCACCGGCGCCTTCGGTGTGGAAGGCATGGATGGTGCGGCCTTTCATGGCTGCAACTGTGTTTTCCACAAAGCCTGACTCATTCAGCGTATCGGTGTGGATCATGACCTGCACGTCCATCGCATCCGCAACCGACAGGCAGCAGTCAATGGCTGCTGGCGTCGTTCCCCAGTCCTCATGCAGCTTCATCGCACAGGCACCGGCTTTGACCTGTTCTTCCAAAGCCGCTGGCAATGACGCGTTGCCTTTACCCGCGAATGCGAGGTTCATCGGGAAAGCATCTGCCGCCTGCATCATGCGGCCAATGTGCCAGGCACCGGGTGTGCAGGTGGTGGCCAATGTCCCATGGGCAGGCCCGGTGCCTCCGCCAAGCATGGTGGTCAGGCCCGAGTGCAAGGCGTCTTCGATCTGTTGCGGGCAGATGAAATGGATATGGCTGTCAAAGCCGCCTGCGGTCAGAATGCGACCTTCGCCTGCAATTGCTTCGGTGCCCGGACCGACGATGATATTCACGCCCGGCTGTGTGTCTGGATTGCCCGCCTTACCGATCTTGTGAATGCGCCCATCTTTCAGACCAACATCGGCTTTATAAACGCCAGTATGATCGACGATCAGCGCATTGGTGATCACGGTATCAACCGCCCCTTCGGCGCGGGTGGTCTGGGCTTGCCCCATACCGTCACGGATGACCTTACCGCCGCCAAATTTGACTTCTTCGCCATAAGGTCCAGTCAGGTCTTTTTCGACCTCGATAATGAGATCGGTGTCGGCCAGACGGACTTTATCGCCCACGGTTGGGCCAAACATCGCGGCATAGTCGGATCGTTTGATGGTTGCTGGCATCAGAGAGCCCCCATGACTTTTTGATTGAACCCATAGACCTTGCGCGCGCCCGAAATTGGGATCAGTTGCACTTCACGGCGCTGACCGGGTTCGAACCGCACCGCGGTGCCCGCAGCGATATCCAAACGCAGTCCATAGGCTGCGTCCCGTTCAAACTCCAAACCGGGATTGGTTTCGGCAAAGTGATAATGACTGCCAACCTGCACGGGGCGGTCACCAGTATTGGCGACCATCAAAGTGATCGCCTCAGCGCCTTCGTTTAAAACCAACTCCCCCGGAGCGGCAAAGACTTCACCGGGGATCATGCGCGTTGCTCCGCGCGTTTGCTGATCAGGTGTTTTGCAGCAGCAACAATCAGGCATGTCCCAATGAGAAGAACACCAGCGATCCAGTTTTCAGACCCATGCGGGTGCATATGGATCCCCTCATGCGCCAAGGCCGGAGTTGCAGTCAGTGCGAGTGGCAATACGAATTTCATGAGATATCTCCTTAGCGAATTGGGTTGTGTACGGTGACAAGCTTGGTGCCATCAGGAAAAGTGGCTTCCACCTGCACCTCGTGGATCATTTCAGCGACGCCCGTCATGCATTGGTCGCGGCTCACAACTTCGGCTCCAGCTTCCATCATGTCGGCAACAGACCGACCATCCCGCGCGCCTTCGACAACGGCGTCGGTGATCAGAGCAATGGCCTCAGGGTGATTGAGCTTCACGCCGCGGGCCAGTCTTTTACGGGCCACTTCGGCAGCCATGGCCACCAGCAGCTTGTCTTTTTCCCTCGGGGTCAGGTTCATGCTTCAAAGTCTCCAAGAGGTTGGGAGCTGGTCCTTGGTCAACCGCTCCAGAATAGGGATCAGTGCGCGCCGCAGCTCAAAACTGTCGGCAGCTACAAATCGAAGTGTCAGAAGGTCCTGCGCCAAGAGGCTTGCTCCGCCTGTTTCGGGCAACATGATGCGCACAGCATCCAAATGAGCTTCTGCATCAGGCGCAACATAGACAAGGCTCGCCATGGCACGGGCTCCGCCAGCAATGGCCCGGCGCGAAAGATGCCGCATTGTGTGCCCAGATAGGTCCAGGCCATCCCAATACAGCGCTTCGCCGTCACGATTAATACGAATGTGATCTTTGAAGGAGACATCCGTCAATGTCTCACCCATTGCCGCGCGTCCGAATATAATGGGTTCGACCATCAAAAGCCGCGCATCCTGCGCAAGCTCGACAGTAAGCCTCCGATCAAGCGCAGAGCCTTCAAAGAGGATCATCTCTTGTGGAAGCCAATTGATCTGAGCGTCGGCTTCAACACTCAGGTCAGTTGTCATCCGCGCTCGTCCCTCTTGCGCGCGATAAGCACGCTCAGCCGCCTGCGTCGTCAAAGTTAGTGAACTACCCGCGCCAGCGCAGGCTGTAACGTCGATCTGATCACCGCCTGTTAGCCCGCCAGACGTATTAATAAGGATCGCCTGCACATCTTCCGCCCGTGGGAAGAGCGCTTTCATCGCCCCGGAAGTACGAAAGCGGTCGATACCACTCCTGCCTTCCACCGCTTTAGAAGAGAGTGTTAGCGCACCCTTTGTGCGTGGCACCGGCCCGATAGCGGATTGGGTCTGATATGTGGCAGCAGTGATTATGGTATGATTCCCGCGTTGGTTTTGCTGCATCCTTGGTCAAATGCGTCAGGAAGTGACCAGTTAGCGGCAGAATTCGGCACTGCAGCATAGGAGTATGCTTAATAATTAAACTGTCACGTGTAATATTGATTAAAAATTAATCATCGCCCCTAAAAGGAACAACGTTTCCTTTTGAAAAGTTGATCCTGGTCCAACCAGCAACCTTCATAAGGCCACCTGATCGCGGGCTTTAGGCTCGTTTGGGGATACCGGGTGTGTGACGGCCAATCGATTGGACCTCGGAAAGACCGCCACACGAATTGCAACAAACGTTGCGGAGTCCTTGCTACTTGTTTGTGCCCTTTGGCGCAACGATGCGAGCGCTCCGCGAGGAGCTAAAATGATCAAATTCGCAAAGACTCTTACCAGTGCCGCTGCTTTGACCGTCGCTGCCTCTGCTGCCATGGCCGCAGATTGCACCGTAAAAGTGGGCGTTCTGCACTCGCTGTCTGGTACTATGGCGATTTCCGAAACCACACTGAAAGACACCATGCTGATGCTGGTTGACCAGCAAAATGCAAAGGGTGGTGTTCTGGGTTGTGACCTGGAGCCTGTGGTTGTTGACCCTGCGTCTGACTGGCCGCTGTTTGCTGAAAAGGCACGTGAGCTGCTGACTACACATGAAGTTGACGTAATCTTCGGCAACTGGACTTCTGTTTCCCGTAAGTCTGTTCTGCCAGTCATCGAAGAACTGAACGGGCTGCTGTTCTACCCAGTTCAGTATGAAGGCGAAGAATCTTCCAAGAACGTTTTCTACACAGGTGCGGCACCGAACCAACAGGCGATCCCTGCGGTGGACTACTTCCTGGAAGAACTGGGCGTGGAGAAATTCGCTCTGTTGGGCACTGACTACGTATACCCACGGACCACCAACAACATCCTTGAGCAGTACCTGCAAGACAACGGTATCGCGAAAGACGATATCTTCGTGAACTACACACCATTCGGTCACTCTGACTGGGCCACGATCGTTGCGGACGTTGTGGCGCTGGGTGAAGACGGTAAATCCGTTGGCGTGATCTCCACCATCAACGGTGACGCGAATATCGGCTTCTACAAAGAACTGGCTGCGGCAGGTATCTCTGCTGACGATATTCCTGTGGTTGCCTTCTCTGTTGGTGAAGAAGAACTGTCCGGTCTGGACACAGCGAACCTTGAAGGTCACCTGGCGGCTTGGAACTACTTCCAGTCTGCAGAAACAGACGCAAACGCTGAATTCATCGACGCATGGAAAGCCTTCGCAGGTGAAGAGCGTGTGACAAACGACCCAATGGAAGCACACTACATTGGCTTCAACATGTGGGTGAACGCGGTTGAAGCGGCGGGCACTACCGACGTCGACGCGGTTCGCACAGCGATGTACGGCCAAGAGTTCCCGAACCTGACAGGCGGTACAGCGGTTATGCTGCCAAACCACCACCTGGCGAAGCCAGTTCTGATTGGTGAAATCCAGGCCGACGGTCAGTTCGACATCATCTCTAAGACAACAGAAGTTCCAGGCGATGCATGGACAGACTTCCTGCCAGCATCTGCAGTTCTGAAGTCCGACTGGAAAGAGCTGGGTTGCGGTATGTACAACACCGAAACCAAATCCTGCGTGCAGATCAAATCCAACTACTGATCTGATCACATAACGATCGGCCAAGGCGGCATTTCGCCTTGGCCTCACCTTAGACGGCGACCTTCTCCCATGATCCGCATTTTCACTATGGTTCTGGCATTGCTATGCCTGCCACTGAGCGCGCATGCGCAAGAGCTGCAAAGCCTGCTGCAAGAGCATCAGAAAACCATCGCAAAACCTTCGCGAAAAACTGTCGGCCCTGTGCTCGAAGCGCTCGTGGCTTCTGGCCTGCCAACGGTGCCTCAGTTTTTGGAAAGCTGGCAGGGCAAAGAGGTCTATAGCCGCAAAGAGGACGGCCTGTTTTTCTACACCAAGAAGACGAGCGATGGCCTTGCGTTGATCGATGTGGACACAGGTGCGACCGTTACGACGGTTGATACTAAGGCCGCGAAACAGATCAAACCCAACGGCGGTGTGCGCAAAGAAATCGCCTCTGCCCTGGTGCAATTCCAACTTAGCGATCCCGATCTTACGCGCCGGACTGATGCGGTCACGGCTATCGCGCGAAATATGTCGGGATCAATGCTGGCGCCGTTGCTGGGGTCAATTGAGGGCGAGCCTGATACAGAGCTGAAAGCGCGCAAAGAGCAGCTTGCAAACTATCTAAGTGCACGGTTTTCAGAAGATGCGGATCAGCGCATCGCGGCCATCCAAAACATTTCATCTGTTCTGAGCGTCGAGGGCCGCGCTGTTCTGGCGCAGATACTCGAAACTGAGCTTGAGGTCACCGAGGGCGCGACAGAGCGCAATCTGGATGCGGCGTTGGTGATTGGCGAAGATCTGACACGCTCTGAAGCTTATGCATTACTTGTCGAGCAAAAGGGGCTGCCGGAATTGGTCAGCGAAAACGACCTGCGTCTTGCTTTGGAAGCTAATGTCGATGGTGGCAAAGTGGGTGGTATTCCGGTTGCACAGCTTGATGATCTTAACAAACGCGCAGAGGCCTATGATACATTGGCGGAAAGCGGCGCAGTTCCTGCGCGCGTGACCGCGGCCATGATCGATGAGGCACTGGCGAAATATCAATTCAATCGCGTTTTCGTTGAAGCTGACAGGGTAGTCACCGCAGCGGCCTCCAAAGCGCAATCCTCCGTTCAAACCCGCGTTGGTGTGAACCAGTTTTTCGACCTCAGCCTCGATGCAATTTCACTGGCTTCGATCTACTTTCTTGCTGCCGTCGGACTTGCGATTACCTTCGGCGTGATGGGTGTCATCAACATGGCCCACGGTGAATTCATCATGATGGGCGCATACACGGGGTATGTTGTGCAGCAATTTGTGCCGAATTACACGGCCTCTCTGATTGTCGCTCTACCGTTGGCCTTCATCGTCACCTTCGCTGCGGGTGTGGCCATGGAGCGCCTCGTCATCCGCTGGCTTTACAACCGCCCGCTGGAAACGTTGCTGGCGACATTCGGTATTTCCATCGCTTTACAACAGCTCGCAAAGAACATCTTCGGCACACAGGCGCGCCCTCTGACCTCTCCGGGCTGGCTGGATGGCGCATGGATCATCAATGACGTTGTGCAGATCAGCTATATCCGTATTGCGATCTTTGTGCTGGCGCTGCTATTCCTCGCACTGCTGCTCTTCATCCTGAAGAAGACCCGTCTGGGTCTGGAAGTGCGCGCTGTGACGCAGAACCCACGCATGGCGGCTTCGATGGGGATCAACCCCGACAAGATCAAAATGATGACTTTTGGTCTCGGCTCCGGCATTGCGGGGATTGCCGGTGTTGCGATTGGCCTCTTTGCAAAAGTGACATCCGAAATGGGCTCTGACTACATCGTCCAGTCCTTCATGACGGTGGTTGTCGGAGGCGTGGGCAACGTCTGGGGTACGCTTGCGGGTGCTGCCATGATCGGCACCTTCCAGAAGGGTGTGGAATGGCTCAACCCATCTAACACCTTGGCGGCGCAAACCTATCTGATCCTCTTCATCATCCTGTTCATTCAATTCCGGCCAAAGGGTATCATCGCCCTCAAAGGCCGCGCGGCGGGAGATTGATCCGATGCGTAAGAGCTTTTTCGCTGAAAACCCATCTGTTCTCTGGTTCCTCGCCTGCCTTGGTCTCTTCACCCTCGGAGTGACCGTCCTGGCCGAAGCCACAGGCGCCGGCGTGATCTCAACCTCTTTCGTGAAGACATTGGGTAAGGTGTTGTGCTTGTGCCTTGTGGCCATCGCCATGGATGTGGTCTGGGGTTACTGCGGTATCCTCTCGCTCGGCCATTTCGCCTTCTTCGGCATTGGCGGCTATGCGGTTGGCATGTGGCTGATGTATGCGCGGACCGAAACCATCGTGACGCAGAATTTGGCGGAACGGACCATTCCCGCAACGCCAACAGAGATCAATGACGCCATTGCGACGCAAATCTTCGGCGTGGTTGGCTCTGCAGAGTTCCCACTTATCTGGGCTTACTCCCACAGCTTGATCCTGCAACTGCTGTTGGTGGTGTTAGTTCCCGGCATATTGGCGCTGATCTTCGGCTGGCTCGCCTTTCGCTCTCGCGTGACCGGCGTTTATCTCTCGATCTTGACCCAAGCGATGACCCTCGCACTGGCGCTGTATCTGTTCCAAAACGACAGTGGTCTGCGGGGTAACAATGGTTTGTCTGGCCTACAGAATATCCCGGGCTTTGAGGCTGTGCCACAATCCGTGATCTCCATGGCTTTCTTCTGGGCATCAGCAATTGCGCTGGGCTTAGGTTACGTTCTATTTGCACGCGTGCTCAGCGGCAAAATGGGCAGCGTCATCCGAGCTATCCGCGACGACGAAGCGCGCGTGCGTTTCCTAGGTTATCATGTGGAAAGCTATAAGCTCTTCATCTTCACACTCACCGCTGTGGTGGCTGGTATCGCAGGGGCGCTCTATTACCCGCAAGCCGGTATCATTAATCCTGCAGAGATTGCACCCATCGCGTCGATTTACCTCGCGGTCTGGGTTGCGATCGGCGGACGTGGACGCCTCTATGGTGCCGTCATTGGCACGGCCTTTGTTTCACTGCTCTCAAGCTGGTTCACAGGCGGTAGCGCGCCAAACATCAACCTTGGCTTCTACACCATTCAATGGACCGAATGGTGGTTGGTGCTGCTTGGCTTCTCATTTGTCGCTGTGACGCTCTTCTTCCCAGGTGGCATCGGCATGATTTTTGACAAACTGAAAAGGGACGCGTCATGAGCACTCTTCTTGAACTCTCAGGCGTCTCGGTTTCCTTTGACGGCTTTAAAGCGATCAACAATCTGGCTTTTCAGATTGGCGAGCCAGAGATGCGCGCCATCATCGGCCCCAACGGCGCAGGCAAAACCACTTTCATGGATATTATCACCGGCAAGACGAAACCTGATGAGGGCTACGTTCTTTGGGGTGAAAAGAACGTTAATCTCATTGGCAAATCCGAAAGCATGATTGCGCGAGAAGGCATTGGGCGGAAATTCCAAAAACCGACTGTGTTTGAAGATCAAACCGTGCGCGAGAACCTTGCAATGGCGTTGAAAAACCCTCGCGGTCCATTCGAAGTGCTGTTCTACCGCAAATCCGCAGAAGGTGCTGCGCGCATTGAAAATTTGGCAGAGCAAATAAACCTGACCGATCAGCTTCCACGCAAAGCAGGCGAGCTCAGCCACGGGCAAAAGCAATGGCTCGAGATTGGGATGCTCTTGGCGCAAGATCCTCGCTTGCTTCTGGTGGATGAACCCGCTGCAGGCATGACACCTGCGGAACGCGAGAAAACCACTGAAATTCTTGTCGAAGCCGCCAAGACGCGTGCTGTGGTTGTTGTTGAGCATGACATGGAGTTTGTGCGTCGTCTGAATTGCAAGGTGACCGTGCTGCACGAGGGGTCAGTTTTGGCTGAAGGGTCGATCGATCACGTCACCCAAGACCCTGAAGTTATTGATGTTTATCTGGGGCGTTAAGAGATGTTGGACGTTAATAATCTGACCTTGCACTATGGTCACTCGCAAATTCTGTATGATGTCTCAATGTCTGCGGAAGTTGGCAAAGTAACCTGCCTGATGGGATCAAACGGCGTGGGGAAAACCAGCTTGCTGAAGGCGATTTCTGGAACGCATGCCCGATCTGGTGGCGATGTGACATTGGATGGAGGGGCGATCCCTCGAGGTGCGAAAGCGCATGCTTTGGCCAAAGCTGGCGTGGGATATGTCCCGCAGGGTCGCGATGTGTTTCCACTGATGACAGTGCGAGAAAACCTGGAAACGGGCTATGCCTGTCTGGATCGATCTGAGCGTTCGGTGCCGGATGAAATCTTTGAATTGTTCCCCGTCTTACAAGACATGCGTAACCGCAGGGGAGGGGACTTGTCAGGTGGTCAACAACAACAGCTCGCGATCGCCCGCGCATTGGTTACCAAGCCAAAGCTGCTGCTTCTGGATGAGCCAACCGAGGGTATTCAGCCAAACATCATCAAGCAAATTGGCGACGTCATTCGTTATCTGCGAGATCAAGGCGAAATGGCCATAGTGCTGGTGGAGCAATTCTTTGATTTTGCTTATGATTTAGGTGACAACTTTGTCGTTCTGAAACGCGGTGAAGTGACGCTAAATTGCGACAAGCAAGGGTTGGAGCGGGCAACACTTTTGGAAAGTGTCTCGCTATAGTAATGCCTTAAAAAAGGGTTCCCCTGTTAATGTTGATGCGTCGAAAGTCTGCTACGCAAAAAAGTGCTGGGTGTTTCAAACGCGAGAGATCATTCGGTAGGTCAAGTGTTTAGCATTGGTCCATGAGCCAGTTCCGAACCAGGTTAGTCAGCGCCTTTTGCCGAGGCGTGCGTGGTGTCACGACGAAATACCCATTCTGGGTGGGTAAACTCAGAGCGATGGCTTGTTGAAGCCGGTATTGGGCCAGTTCTGATGCTACCAAAGCGCGGCTGATTAGGGCGATGCCCTGTCCGGCCAATGCGGCATCGATGGCCAATGAGGTTTGGCTGAAACGCATCATGCGCGCGGAACTCTCAGATTGGTGATCCAGAAACGTATCAAGAAAAAGTGGCCATTGACCATGGGCGTCTTCAAGCAAGGTGTGTTTCAAAAGGTCTTTTGGCTCTTCTATCGGCTCGCCACTTCCGATGAGATCCGGATGGCAAACCGGAATGAGTTCATTTGCAAACAGGCGTTCGGTTTGAAGGCCGTGGCCAAAAGGTGGCCATCCTTGCCGAATGGCGATGTCCACGCCATCAGATTGAAAATTGGCCAAATGGTTGGATGCATCAAGCCGTAAGCGTATCTCAGGATGGTCTTCCGCAAATTGACCAAGTCTCGGAACCAGCCATCGAGCCGCAAATGACGGTGTGGCACTGATGGTAATAACTTTTTCCTTTGGCGCTAGATTTTCTGTCGCCTCATTTATCAAATCAAAGGCACGACGAATTGTCGGTAAGTAGCTGCGGCCTTCATCTGTCAGGGCCAGGCCACGGGGCTGGCGGTTAAATAACTTAACACCCAATAGGTCTTCTAAGCCTCTGACCTGTTGAGCCACAGCACCCTGCGTTACGCCAAGTTCATCTGCCGCTAGACGAAAGTTTAGATGGCGGCCTGAGGCCTCAAAGCTTTTCAAGGCGTTGAGAGGGGGAAGGCTGCGCATGGCGAGGTCCTGAATGTAGATATTCTACATTCTTATGGAAGAATTACTGATTAGTCAAAATGCTTGAAGATACGCAGAATGAGTTTGGTTTGAAGATATCGAAGGATATGTAAATTGGCGGATCAAAAAGTAGCAATCATCATGGGCGGTGGAAGCGGCATGGGCGCAGATAGTGCGCGTCGCTTGGCGGAAAATGGATTTCACGTCGCGATTTTATCCTCTTCTGGCAAAGGGGAGGCTCTTGCAAAGGGGCTTGGAGGGATCGGGATGACAGGCACAAATCGGTCTAGCGAAGATATGCAAAAGCTTGTCGACATGGCGATGGACAAATGGGGTCGCATCGACGTGCTCGTAAATTCAGCCGGTCATGGCCCTCGCGCTGCTGTACTAGAGATCAGCGATGCCTACTGGCATGAAGGTATGGAGGTTTATTTCCTCAATGCCGTGCGTGCAGCGCGTATCGTGGCGCCGATCATGCTCAAACAGAAATATGGATCGATCATCAATATCTCGACCTTTGCAGCATTCGAGCCGGATCCGGTTTTTCCAACCTCAGGAGTAATGCGAGCAGGGCTTGCGGCCTATACCAAGCTGTTTGCGGATAAATATGCCGCCGAGAATGTGCGGATGAATAACGTCTTGCCGGGCTTCATAGACAGCCTACCTGAAAACCCCGATTGGAAAGCGCGTATTCCGATGGACCGCTATGGCAAATCCTATGAAGAAATTGCGTCGACAGTCGCATTTTTAGCCTCTGATGGTGCAGGATATATCACAGGTCAAAACATTCGGGTTGATGGTGGTATCACTCGTTCTGTTTGATCCGAAAGAACATCCCAGAGTACCCTGTTTGGCGATGCGCATAGGCACTTTTAGCTGCGCCTGTGCAATCGATCATATTTCATGGCAATGGCTGCTCAGGCCAAACAGGGCTCAATTCTACTCCAGTTGTGAGAACTGAGTGGCAAAACTCTTCGTGATGGAATGCAAACCGCACGACTAACCGAGGTTAAATCTAACCTAGGCGCTTAAAGTCTGTCTAAGGTATTGAGAACTAATGGAGGCGAGTACCGGAATCGAACCGGTGTACACGGATTTGCAATTATTTAGACAATAATAAAAACAGTTAATTACACTTTAGTGTGTAACAAAGTGTGTAAGTTTTTGTGTCGCGTAAACGAATATTTTGTCATATTTATTTCGATCCACAACATAGCTCGGGCCAAGGAAACTTGAATGAAGTTTGAGCGGAATGCCAATATTCGCTGGGTCCCACACCAATGTCGAAAATGCGGACAAAGTAGATTTTGTCTTTTGCAAATTGAACTTCTGCATTGAAGTGATCGCAGCCATATCGGCAACCGGATGACAAGCATTGGCTGCGCAAATCTCATTTATCTGACTTGCGAATTGAGTTGCTGTTCGGCGCTCCCATTTAGATGTTTGAAGGTGGGCCCAAAACATGGAAAGCGAGCTAAGGGATCTCGCACTCGAGTGCCCAAACATATTGTTCAATTTTTCGCCTTGCTGCAAAGTATACCGTTCGGTATATTCCACCAAAACCAAGTGAGGCAAAATGCGTGCACCCAAACGTGAACATTTGTTAAATACAGCGGAGACCCTTTTTGCCAAAGAAGGGTTCAAAGGCGTATCGGTCAGCCAACTCCTTGATGAAGCGGGTGTCGCTAAGATGACGCTCTACAAGGGGTTTGAGAGTAAAGAGGAACTCATTCGAGAAACCCTACGGCGGCGCGCATCGCGATTGCACTCGCTTTTGGCGGAATTCACCGAAAAAGAAGGCCTTAATCCTCAGGAACGCCTCCTTGCGTGCTTCGATGGCGCTAAAAGTATTGCCTCCCGACAAGATTTCAACGGTTGTTACTTCATAAATGCTCTTGCTGAGTTTGGTAATGAAGACGGGGCTGAAGCCGAGATTGCGCGCCATCATAAGGAGAATATCATAAAGTTGCTGCGTGACCTCTGTGAAGAGTGTGACGTGCCGGATGCTTTGGAACTGGCGAAAACCATGCATTTGCTGATCGAGGGCGCTACGACAGCGCATATGGCCCTAAATGATTTGGGAAACTTTGATCGTGCGAAACACATAGCGCAAGCTTTGCTCGCAGACGCGATGCGCAAGAACTGAAGAACGCGGCAACGCGAGCCCAAACTGCATTTGCGATCAAGGATCAATGCAAATCACCACAATTCACGGTGATGAAACACGGTTTATATCAGAAAAATGAGGATATCATGATTTCGGAGTCTCAGCTTCATCCAGACCTTAGTGATACCTTTCGGTTCTTGCCGGTGCTGCCATATTATCATCGCTCTATGATCCCGTTCGGTCGTACAATTTACAATGCTAGCTCGGGTACAAAAGTGGAATTTGGTGTTTCTGTTAAGGAATACTCAGTAGAGCACCTTTGTTTGCGTGTGTTTGAACCACTTACCGGCAGTAATGGTGCAGCTGTGCTTTGGATTCACGGTGGCGGCTTTGTCGCTGGCACGACCCAACAAGTGAACGACGTTGCATCGCGTTTCGCTAGGTGGCTGAGCGCAAGCATTGTGACGGTGGAGTACAGGTGGGCGCCTCGTGACCCATTCCCCGCTGCACTGGACGATGTTTTCCATGCTTGGCAGTGGATACTGGAGCAAGAAGTGTATGACAATGACCGGATTGCAATTCTAGGCCAAAGCGCTGGCGGAGGGCTGGCTGCTTCGCTGGTTCAACGAATTCACGATGAGGGTGGTCCTCAACCCGTCGCTCAGGTTCTTCATTATCCGATGCTTGATGATCGAACAGCTGCCAATCGTCAACTCGATAAAAACAAGTATAAGCTTTGGACAAATCACGTGAACCGAGTGGCTTGGAATGCCTATCTGGGAGGGCATGAAGCTGGAGCCACATCCTTACCGCAATACGCCTCGGCAGCGCGTCGTAAAGATTTGTCAGATTTGCCGCCAACATGGCTTGGCGTGGGCACTTTCGACCTATTTTACAAAGAGTCTAAGTCCTATGCGGAAAGGCTGGAGACCGCGGGTGTCGAAGTTGAAACCCACTATGTGCCAGGCGCACCGCATGTATTTGAGGTCATGGCATCGGATTGGAAAGGGTCCACAGGATTCTTGGAGGCAACGCGCCGTTTTCTCAAGCGTCACCTTCGGCCAGCTAAATCATAAAAATGAGAAGTGATCATCACTGGAATGTGGGCCCAACACAGCATTCCGGTGATGATATGAAGATGACTGCAAGGAGCAGTTTGCAGCTATTCCTTTTGAACAGGCTGCAACTTTGGACCATTTATCCACGATCCAATGCCAGACGTGCAAAACAAACCTCTTTAATATTGCAACGATATTGATCTTAGCTCTGAGTGAACCTTCGAGTACAAATTTCAGGCCCACTATTGTTGAGTTGCATTGCTGGAAACTCGCTAACGATTCGCTAAAATGGACGTTGGGCTCCGTAGAAGGCCTACATTTTCATCCTCATTTACCCTGACTTATCCCTTTGATCATCGGGGCCACGGTACGCTTGTTAAAGCATTTCAATCTCAAATTTGGATTTGCACCAGCTATCAAAGTCGCGGCACCAAACTCATCGCAGGAATGAGTGCGTAATCCGTTAGGGACGGCAAAATTCCATCTGTTTTCAAGGTGAAAACACTTTTCTAGTCAGGCGTGAAGCGATGAGGTGATCTCTTTTCACTCGAACCCTTGCAACATCGAACTGACTTTCATCATGGCAAACGAAGAATTCCGTTGGGTACAGCCTTATATTTATGACTTGCCAAAGGGAGACCGTTTGGTCTACCTAATGTGAGAATATACCAATCGGTCTACTCATTGCGCGAACAACGTGATCTCAAGTCGCTGATCAATTGAGACGATGTTTTCGTGATAGGCCAAGCCCAAAACGGGGCATCTGAACAAGAAGACTCGGTGGAGGTCAAGAATGAACGAGGAAACTGGAAATGACACCAACCGAGCCGAAGCAACCGTTTCTGCCAATCTTGATATCCATCTTGAAAGGTGGGCGTCGAGAGACGACGAAGCTTCGCTTACAGCACAATGACGGTTGAGTAGGTCCTGTTTGCTCAGTCGTTGCAGCATACAGCTAGTTTTCCGCCATCTCAAACACCCTGATCCCTAAGACAGAAGTCACCTCAATGCTTTCTAAACTCGTCAAACTCGTCCTCGCCATGGTAGTGCTCACGGTTATCTTCTTAGCCTCCAAAACGGCCTTTGCCGTGATTATGGCCCTGATCTTGTCGCTTGTGGCGCTCGCGCTTTGGGTCAAAGGTGGAGCGCAGTCCGCTGCAAGTTCGATTCCGACAAAGTTTGATGACACGCCCTTTCGCACGTACGAAGCTGTTGTGCCGGGCAGCCCGCTAAAGCTGCTACATTTCATTTCGGAGGCCAACGAGATCAACGTTTCCAGTTCGCTGGTTATGGGTGATCACGAACTCATTTGCTTTACAGCGCAGCCGACTAAGTATTCAGCAGAACGCCTTGCGGATGTGATCGAAGAAACCGGTCGCAAGTTAACCTATATCTATCTTGATCACGCCCATCTGGACCACTCTCAAGGAGCCACCGAGCTGCTTAAACGGTTCCCGGATGCCAAATGTGTTGCTGCCCCCCGCGTGGCACAACTGCAGCAACTCCGTATCGAAGCCGATGACAATATGGCACGCAAGCGTTACGGCGATAACGCTGCGGTGCCTTCGGTTAAGTTTGAGGCATGGGACACCGACAAGATCATGCTGGAAGGCCGTGAAATCCACCTTTGGCATGACCAATACGGCGACGTCGGCGTAGGCCATGAGGACGAACCGCACACAGTGGCCTATATCCCTGACCTCAAGGCATTGTTGCCAACCGACATATGCTATTTTGGCGGTCACGTTATGATGGGTGGCAGCACGCCAACCAGCCGCGCCAAAGTCAAAGAGCAGCTGCGCGAGTGGATGAAAATGGACCTAGAAGTCGTCATCCCCGGGCATATCCTGCGCAGCTGGAGTGCAGACCTGACACCTCAGGCAACCATGGAATACAGCCTTAAGTACATCGAGGACTATGAAGCCGCGCTGGAAACCTGCAAAACTGCTGACGAGGTCATCGCTAAGATGTTGGCCATCTACCCGAAGCAGGAACACGTTTCAGCTCTGTATCTGGGCACATATGTCCACTTCGAAGAGATGCACCGTCTTCTGTTCAATCCGCGCATCGAAAAGATCTTTGCGCTGATGCCCAAAGGGCTCTCCAAGTGGATCAACAAATCTATGTTCGCGGCTCGCGTGAAGGCCGCCAACCCCTAGCATTCGGCCCCCGTATCATCTTGGCACTTTCCCATTCTGTTGCGGTGAAACGGGACGAAATATTGCTGAACAGCGACAAGCGATCAAACTCAAACACCGCCGATGTATATCGAAAAACTAAGCATAAGACGGAGGAAAACATGCTTTTCAAAATGCTCAAAACAGGCGCTGCTCTCGCAGTGCTAGCAAGCGCCCCAGCATTCGCAGTTGCAGAGACTGCAGCGGGCAATGACGCCAATGACAAAACCAATATGGGTGCACTAGGCATCTCAAGCGATCTTCAGAGTGTAATTGCGAAATTTGCCACCGCACAAAAGGCGGAATTTGACCGCGAAACCACAGAAGCAGAGATTTCGAGCTGGTTTTTCGACGTTTACATTCCGACTTGGGTAGCCGTCGGTAATGGTGAGCTTGATCGTGGTCCGGAATTCGTTCTGGATTTTTGGAGCACGCCAATGTTCGTCACCGGCGACGAGCCTTATATGGCGCTTTGGCTGACCGAAGATAGCCATGTCGTCGAATTCCTTGCGATGCAGCACCGGTTCCTAAAAGCCAAGGGTTTCACACATACGCACGTCCCTGACAGCAAGGTTCGCGCGTACAATGGTTTGGGCGGCGCTGTTGAGGTGATCTGGTCACGTCGCGCAGCCGACAACAGCGAGATCCAGCGCTATGTCGTCCACTTCGAGGTCGCCAAAATGAATGGCACCTGGAAGATCATAGGCGGCCACACCCGCACCACCGACGCTGAAAAAGACGGCGATACAATCGACGGTGCTTGGGCACTGTAAAAGCTGTGAACGTAGCGCAGGTTCCCGATTTGATGGGTCGATTTCTGGAGGAGAAATCATGAGTTTTGAAGAAGTAATGATCCCCGCTGAGGGCGGGGTGGAACTTCACGCCTGGGTCTTTCGTCCAGAGGGTTTCGAAGGGCCACGTCCCGCCATCACAATGGCACATGGTTTTGGCGGTATAAAATATGTTGGCCTCAAAGCTTACGCGGAGTTGTTTGCGGAGCACGGTTATGTTGTCGTAGTACATGACCACCGCGGGTTCGGTTTTAGCGGCGGTGACATCCGCGGTGATATCGACCCTTGGCAACAGATCGCGGACTGGCGTCGTGTGATTTCTTATACAGAAGCGCTCGAAGAGGTTGACCCGACTCGGATAGGGCTCTGGGGATCAAGCTACGCTGGCGGGCACGCCTTTGTTCTTGGTGCAACCGACAGACGGTTGAAGGCGATCGTATCGCAGATCCCGACTATTAGTGGATATGAGCAGGGGTTGCGGCGCATTCCTGAAGAATTCCGGGCGATGGTCGAGGCGAAGTTCGATGCAGATGAACGCGCACAGCTAAATGGTGAGCCGCCGGCGATGCAATTGATGCTGAGTGCTGACCCTAACGTACCTGCGGTATATCACTCTCAGGATGCGATTGATTTGATTGGTCAGTTTGAATACCCGGAAGGGATTTCGACGGACGAATTTGTGACCGTCCGCTCTAGCCGCCGCGCGATGATGTATGAGCCAGGTGCTTGGGTTCCGAGGGTCTCTCCGACGCCAGTACTAATGGTGGTTGCATCTCAGGACACTGTAACTCCAACAGAAATGCAGCTCGAGGCTTATGAAAAGTTGCACGAGCCGAAGCGGTTGGAACTGTATGAAGGCGGGCATTTCGATGCCTACGTCAATCAGTTTGAAAAGACCAGTGGGGCTGCGTTGAAGTGGTTCCTTGAGCACTTAGCGCCATAACTTAGGTAACACACAAAATTGATGCCTTTTAGGCATTGCAACCGCAACCACCGTATCACCGGAGGTTGCGGACTGGAGGAGATTTGGCCCCACTTCACTCGGCTGAATGGTGCCCAACGGTCATAGAATGCCGGACGCACACTTGGCACGGAATGGTGCTTAAGGTGAACTCGATGAAGGTCGTTCTCGGTTCATCTTTTGAGGGGGCAACTGTTTTGGTGCGCCGTACGGCACGCCAATAGAGGTCTGCCTATCCGACTAGTTTCTTCTCCAAAATCAAACCTTCTAAATAAAGGGACAACTGAAGATGAAAAAAACGATTATGGCAGCTACGGCACTGACGTTTGTCGCTGGATCATCCATTGCAGGCGGCATTGACCGCTCTGGACAGGGTATCAATCTGTTGTTTGAAGAGGGCACAGTTGCACAGACCAGCTTCGCTCGCGTCGATCCAAACATGACTGGTACATTTGGGGGGACCGAATCCGGTGATATGGCACGCGCATATAATTCGCCCGGTCTTGGTTTCAAAATGGATCTCAACGATTCCGTTGGTGTTGCGCTGCTCTATGAACAGCCTTTCGGCGCCGATGTTCTATATGCACCTGACTATGCATTGAGTGACCCAAGCAACGCGGATCAGGCCGGCGGACAGGCAGATTTGCACTCATTAACGGCACTGCTGCGCTACAAAATGCAAAACGGATTTAGCGTCTACGGTGGCCTTCGTGCCCAGAGTTTGAATGTAGATATTGCCCTGCCTGCTGTGCCCTACAGTGTTGAATCAAACACCCAAACTGATCTCGGGTACGTTGTGGGTGCGGCATGGGAGAAACCCGAAATCGCGGCTCGTGTTGCGTTAACCTACAATTCCAAAATCAAGCATGATTTGACCGTGATTGACGTGGTGGGGGGAGTAACACAACCGCCGTCTGCAGCATCTGTTGAAACACCGCAATCGGTGAACCTAGACTTTCAAACAGGGGTCGCACCCAACACCTTGGTCTTTGGCACAATTCGTTGGGCGGAATGGTCGAAGTTTTCTTATGCTCCGCCAAATTACCCACGCGGAACACTTCTCCAATTCAAAAACAACTCGACTACCTATTCTTTAGGCGTCGGCCGACGCTTCTCTGAAGCGTTTTCCGGTGCAATTACTGTTGGTTATGAAAAAGCCAATGGTGACACTGTTTCCGATTTGGGGCCGGCGGATGGCGCCAAGAGTATAGGTTTGGCTGGAACTTATACCCGAGGAAACACTAAATTCTCTGCGGGTGTCCGCTACGTGAAACTTGGCGACGCTACCACTAACGCTGGTGCAAGATTTACCGACAACGATGGTTGGGTGGTTGGTTTTCAAGTCACCCACAAGTTCAACTAAACCAAGCTTAGACAAGTTGTCTCACGTCAGCGCCAATGGGACAGTTTAAGTTGATTTGATAAGAGCGGGTTTCTGGCACATCGTAACCATCTAGAAGTTGAGATGAGTCAGAAACCCGGAACCCGCCAGAGGCTGAGCCTCCCCATCAGAACTTCAACCTGCCGTAACTTCGAGACAATCTCCTCGGGCTTCGGTCGCTTGTTTGTCATTCTTGGTCCTCCGTTTCCTAAACATAGCGGTGGACCAGTTCAGATGGGGAGGCTCACTGAAATTCACATAAATTGCACACGGATTTTGTGTACGATTTGTGTACGAATGCAGGATCGCTAGATCTTGTGTGTGGGTTCTTAATTTTTGGGAAATTGCACTATATATTGGAGGCGAGTACCGGAATCGAACCGGTGTACACGGATTTGCAATCCGCTGCGTCACCACTCCGCCAACTCGCCGCCGTCGTGGTAGGGCGGCAATAACTGATCTATTCTGCGCCTGCAAGAGCCAACCTTGTCATTTCCACGTCTGCGCCGTTGCTGTCTTGAAAATATTGTGGCAAGACGGATTTAGCGAAATCTGAACGAATGAGTTTAGTTATGTCCGACTACGCCTCACGCCGCACCGCCATGGTGGATACACAAGTCCGTCCTTCTGATGTGACCAAATTCCCAATCATCGAAGCGATGCTGACTGTCCCCCGTGAAAACTTTGTTCCACCTCATTTGCGTGAAGCGGCCTATTTGGGGAACAATCTGGAGCTCGAAGATGGCCGAGTTGTTTTGGAGCCAAGAACCTTGGCGAAGATGCTTGATGCGCTCGCAATCCAAAACACAGAGATGGTTTTGGATATTGGCTGTTTGCATGGCTACTCCTCTGCAGTGATAGCAAGGATGGCAGAGGCCGTTGTAGCGGTTGAAGACGACACGCATCGCGCGCAGGAAGCGCAGTCTGCGTTGACAGAACTGCACTATGATAATGTCGTTGTTCAGGAAGGTGAGCTGGCTGAAGGTGCCGCCGAACATGGCCCCTACGATGTGATTATATTGCAGGGTGGGGTTGAAAAACTGCCCGAAGTCTTGATCGACCAGTTGAAAATCGGCGGGCGGATCGCATGTTTGTTCATGGATGGAAATCTGGGTGATGTGCGGCTGGGTCAGAAGTCTGAAGCCGGAGTAACCTGGCGATCAATTTTTAATGCTGGCGCGCCGGTCTTGCCCGGATTTGAACGCGAAAGAGCATTTCAACTATAAATATAGGCGGCTCGGAGGGTCGCCGTGTTGCCTGAGGGATGTGCAATATGGGTATCAAGAGCGTTTTTCTTTCTGCAGCAATGGCGGTTTCGGTCCTTGGGGTCACAACTCAGGCATCGCTTGCAGAAACTTTGGCGGATGCCATGGCGGGGGCCTACACACACAGCGGTTTGCTAGAGCAGAACCGGGCCCTGCTGCGTGTGGCTGATGAAAATGTAGCGCAGGCGACAGCGTCTTTACGCCCGATCCTGAGCTGGTCTTCAGAACTACGTAGAACCTTTTCAGACCCGTCTTCTGCCGTAAATGGCACGTCAGCAAACCTTGGTTTGAACCTGTCTTGGACATTGGTTGACAATGGCTCAAAGAAGCTTGCACGCGAGCGTTTGAAGCAGACAGTGTTGGCAACACGTGAATCTCTGGTGGCTGTAGAACAAAACGTTCTTCTCGCCGCTGTCAGGGCATTTATGGATGTGCGACGCGACAGCGAGATCGTGGCGCTGCGTCAGAACAACCTGCGTGTTATTACGCGTGAGCTGCGTGCTGCTGAAGATCGTTTTGATGTTGGTGAGGTCACTCGGACGGATGTGGCCCTCGCGCAGGCACGTTTGGCTGGCGCGCGCGCAGAACTTGCGGTCGCGCAAGGCAATCTCATGGCTTCAAATGCAGCTTATGCTGCAGCAGTTGGCCGCAAACCGAGTCAGCTGACGCCCCCAAGCCGTTTGCCAAGCGTTGCAAAAACTGTTGCCGCCGCAGAAGCAGTGGCTGTTCGCAGTCACCCGGATATGAAAGCGGCACAGTTTCAGGTGGCTGCTGCGGACATTGGAATCAAAGAAGCGGATGTCTCTGTCATTCCATCTGTTGATCTGAGCGCAGGTGTCTCACGTCAGAACTTTCTAAGCGGTGGTACAGGCGACAGATCGTCGGGCAGCGTCAGCATTATTGCGGGTGGGCCGATTTATAGCGGTGGTGCGATTGCATCTGCATCTCGCCAAGCCATTGCAAACCGGGATGCCGCACGTGGTGGCCTGCACGCAACACGCCACACGATTCGCCAGAGTGTTGGATTTGCATGGGCGCAACTCCTGGCTGCGCGAGCACAACGGGTGGCAAGTGGCCAGCAGATCAAAGCGTCTCAGGTTGCCTTTGAAGGTGTGCGTGAGGAAGCGAAGCTCGGTTCTCGGACGACTCTGGACGTGCTGAACGCCGAGCAGGAGTTGCTGGATGCGCGCGCAAATCAGATCACCGCGCAAAGTGCAGAATTCACCGCAGCCTATTCTTTGTTGGCTTCTATGGGTCTTTTGACTGTTGATCACCTAAATCTGGCAGTCGAAAAATATGATCCCGAAGCCTACTACAATCAGGTGCAGTCTGCCCCCGCAGCGCTCAGTAAACGCGGTCAGCAGCTCGACAAAGTTCTGCGACGTATCGGAAAAGAATAACATTTTTTTCTATCTGTTGTCTGCCACGACCTTCGCCGCTAAACTTAGCGGCGAGGTAGAGTGGTGACTAAAATGTCTGATCCAGTAAAAAATGCAGAGATCGAGGATGTGCTTTCTTCGATCCGTCGTTTGGTTTCCGAAAATCACGTTGATGCCTCGCGCAATGTGGCCAAGCCGGAGCCGAAGGTAGAAGAGGCCACTGAGGAGGCTTCGGCGCAACCAGCTGCATCTGACCGGCTTGTTCTGTCACCTTCGCTGCGCGTAGAAGAAAAACGCGAAGAGCTGCGCCAAGAAATGACCTCGCCGGTGGAGAACACACCCTTCGCCAACAGCCTCAAGGAAGACATTCTTCCGCTACGTGAGACCCTGCCGAGCTTTTTACAACAGCGTCTTGATCCACTTGAGGAGCCTGAAGACACCGTCGAAGACATAACATCAGCTGTTCAGGACGTAGAGACGGATGACAAACCGCTGAGCTTTGTGCATGAAGGTCAAGAGATCGAAGAGGTTAATGCCGAGGAAGAGCAAGGCAACACTCTGCAGTTTCCAGCACCTGAAGAGCTTACCTTTGAATCTGCGCGCGAATCCGATCCTACCGCTGAGGCTGTGCCAGAACCGCTTGAAAAAGTGGCTGAGGACACGCGACCTTGGGAGATCGAAGGCGAACGGCTGGCAGAGTGGCATAGTGTGCGTGCAGAGACTTCCGACCATTTCGAGCCTGATGGCCCCGAAGACGGTGACAATGCTGGCACGCCGGTAGCGACGCTGAACTGGGAAGACCACGACATCGAAGATGCAGAGGTCGAAGAGGTCATTCCAGTAAAACCGACTTCAGAAACGATTGATCCCGTAGCAGAGCAGATCGCCGAAGCTGTTGTCGAGGACATCGCGCCCAGTGAAGACACCATTGACGCCCAGCAGTATGACGCCGTGCTCGATGAAGAAATGTTGCGCGAGCTGGTTGGCGAGATTGTACGCCAGGAGCTGCAAGGCCCCCTTGGGGAGCGTATTACGCGCAACGTGCGCAAACTTGTTCGTCGCGAAATCAACCGCGCCCTGACTGCGCGGAATTTCAACGACGGCTAAGTTGAGCGCAGGATGAACACGCCCGCACACCTTTTGATCGGCTGGGCGGCCTTTGGGCGCAAACATCCAGAGAGACTTGCATTTGCAGCGCTGATTGGTGCCTTACTGCCAGACCTGTCTCTATATGTTTTAGCTGGGACGTCGCTTTTTCTGCTTGATATCTCGCCTTCGATTGTGTTTGGGGAACTCTATTTCTCGGACCTTTGGCAAACGATCTTTGCCATCGACAATTCCTTTATCGTCTGGGGCGTTTTGCTCGCGCTCGCCATTGCCTTCAAAAGAGACTGGGGCATTGCGCTTTGCGGCGCAGCGCTTTTGCACCTGGCGTTGGATCTGCCGCTGCATCACGATGATGGTAGGGCGCATTTCTGGCCGGTTTCGAATTGGATATTTGAAAGCCCAGTAAGTTACTGGGATCACCGACATCATGCTGCGATAGTGGGGCCGTTGGAGCTCGCGCTGGCCGGTGGCTGCTGCATTGCCATTGTTGGTAAGCAAATTTGGCGTAAGGCATCCATACCTGTCGCATTGCTTCTTGCAATGGAAGCGGCCGTCGTCATTCCAGGATACTTCTGGAGTTTTGAATAAAAAAACGCGCGCCGCAGATGGCACGCGTTTTTTGCTTAATGGCAGCAGTATAGGCTTACGCCGCTTCGCTCTCCTGAGCAGCATTGCGACGTTCGCTTTCTTCACGAGAAAGCGCGACAGAGGTGCGAACACCTTTGCCAACGAAGTCCATCAGACCAGATACAACCCGTTCGTTCGGGTCGATACCCGCGCAAGACAGCACTTCGCGCCCATCGCGAGAGCGTGCCCAGCGAGCAATCTGTTCAGGGCCATTGCCGTACTTCTTGTCGTCAGCAATCGCATCGTCCAACGCGGCCAAGACGACCGCTGCAAAAAGTTTGCGAGCGCGGTTGCCCTGTTCGTTATTAAAAGCCGTGCCATCAACGAAATCTCTCATCTCGTCGTCCTTGTATTATTGGTCTTGTGTTTCTGGCGTGAGGGGGCTTATGACCTATTTTTATTGATTCGGGTACCCTGTTTTTGCATAGCTTTTATGCAAATGGTGCATGTCTCCGAACGACATAGGCCGTCTTGTCACCTGTCAACATGCGAGATATAGGTCTGAACAATCTCCGATCAACCTCTACGTCATGGTTTTGTCACAATGCCTAAAATCAACGGTAACGAAATTCGCCCCGGCAACGTGCTGGAACACAACGATGGTCTCTGGGCCGCAGTCAAGGTCGACCACGTAAAGCCCGGTAAAGGCGGCGCTTTTGCTCAGGTTGAACTAAAAAACCTGCGCAATGGGTCCAAACTCAATGAACGTTTCCGCAGCGCCGACAAAGTTGAGCGTGTGCGTTTGGAACAAAAAGACATGCAGTTCCTCTATGAAGACGACGGCATGCTGATCTTCATGGATACAGAGACCTACGATCAGGTTCAGGTCGCATCCGATCTGTTGGGCGACCGTCGTCCGTTCTTGCAGGATGGCATGACCATTGTTGTGGAATTCTACGAAGCAGAAGCATTGAACGCGACTGTGCCCCAGAAAGTAACCTGCAAGATTGTAGAGACCGAGCCTGTTGTGAAAGGCCAGACGGCAGCAAACTCGTTCAAACCAGCGATTCTGGATAATGGCGTGAAAGTCATGGTGCCGCCATTTGTTGGTCAGGACGAGATGATCATCGTCGATACCATTGCGATGGAATATTCTGAGCGCGCCTAATTACGTCGCTCTCTACTAAAAAATGAATAGACCGCTCGGTGCTCCGGGCGGTTTTCTTTTTGCCTGAACAAAACTTTACAGGAAGCTATGTCATCTGCAGACTGATGCCGTAGGAAGCGAGGAGGGGACCCATGTTTCGCTTAATGGCTTTGACTGTTTCGCATGTCGCAGCATTGGTAATTGGCTTTGGCCTAGGGATCTATTTTCTGCCTATTTTGACGGCCCCGGACAGTCCAGACTCTGCTGCCCTTGAAGAACAGGCCCAAGGGGCAATGTTTACCGGCGAATTCACAAGAGACTTGAAAGGTAGCGATTTTCTGCACTGGGGAGAGGGCACCATTAGCCTGACGCCCAATATGATTATCCATGAAGGGGCTTTGGCGCCGGGGCCGGACTATAAGCTCTACCTGACAGATGGCTTCGTGGAAAATGAAGAGGAATTCAACGCTCTCAAAGCCAATGCGGCCTTGGTCGGAGATGTGAAAACCTTTGGCGGCCTATTGCTTGATATCCCAGATGGGATCGACATTCACGCCTATGATACCGTCGTTATTTGGTGTGAGAGCTTTGGAGAATTCATCACCGCTGCGAAATACCAATAACGAATTAGTTGGTTGGAGACTGCAGTATAACCTTTGCGTCACCGGCCATCATATCGTCCTTTGCGCGGTCAAACCGCAGATAGGCCAACGCTGTGTTTCCTGATCGGCTGTGCAGGGTTCCCACAGGCTTACCATCACTTGTGATCGCTGTTCCCGGTTCTGCGTCGCCTTCGATAGTGACCGCGGCCAAGCCCTTACGAAGCTCAGTCTTGTGTTTCATTCGAGCGGTGACCTCCTGGCCCACATAGCAGCCTTTTCGGAAATCGACGCCGTTTATGCGTTCAAAACCCATCTCAAGAATATAGCTGTCTGGCCCCAATTCGGCTCCGGTCTGTGGGATTTTAGCCGCCACTTGAACCGCGACCCAATCGATGTTTTCGTCGGTTTGTGGGACTTCGCGATAGGCGCGCCAACCCAGTTGATCAGAGCGAGGGTCAGCAAAGCCATCTTCCGGCACCTCTCCAAGCCCGCGATGAACGTTCAGCTCGATTTCCTCTATCGCTACATCAGCCCGCAGCTTGTACATCGTCAGACGCATCTTCAGCATATCTGTCAGGGACGCATCCACATCCAGAAGGATGCCGCTTTCGTGCCGTGAAAGGAAAAAATCGGCCAAGTACTTGCCTTGAGGCGTCAGCAGCGCAGCATAAACCAAACCTTCGTCGATCTTATCAACGTCATTCGTCACCAGCCCCTGCAAGAAGTGGTGCGCGTCGTTGCCGGTTATCTTCAAAAGGCCGCGGGGCTCTGTCATAGCATAATCCTGTATTTCGCCTGTAACTTAATATAGACAGCGTTAAGCGGTGCAACAGGGGGAAGGAATGCGCGCGCCAATTTCTGTCGTGATACCGACGCTGAATGCCGAGGACAACTTGCCTGCAACTTTGCTCGCTTTGATGGAGGGCCTGTCGACTGGCGTGATCCGGGAAGTGGTCATCAGCGATGGCGGTAGTACAGACGCAACCCAGAAAATCGCAGAAGATGCCGGAGCTGTATTTGTCTCAGGCCCTGCTTCTCGCGGCGGTCAGCTGCGTCGAGGTGCAGAGGCGGCTGAAGGGAAATGGTACCTGTTTCTTCACGCGGATACGATATTGTCTCCAGGTTGGTCCAAAGCGGCTGAACAGCACCTAGAGACAGGGCAGGCTGGATACGGGCGGCTTCGCTTCGCTGCTGGGGGGCTTGCGGGAGATCTGGTTTCCCGATGGGCCAACTTAAGATCAAGTCTGTTGGGCTTGCCGTATGGAGATCAGAGCCTGCTGATCCCTGCATCTCTTTATGATCAGGTCGGTGGGTTTCAGGACATTCCGTTGATGGAAGATGTCGCGATGGCGCGCGCATTGCGCGGCCGTTTGCGCCTACTTGATTATACTGCATTGACCTCGGCAGAGCGCTACCAGCGTGATGGCTGGTTGAAGCGCGGGCGGCGCAACCTATGGCTTTTGATGCGCTATCTGAACGGCGCTCAACCAGAAAAATTGGCCGCTGAATATCGCAGGCAATAACCCTGGACTCGAGGAAGGCGTCCTAGCATCTTTGCCCAGAAGCCCTTTTTGGCTTTGGGTTGAGCGACCGCTGGCAGAGCTGTGTTCTTTGCAGCTTCTTCAGCCGAAGGTCCTTCAGAAGAGAACTGCAGGTTGTAGAGATCAGCGTAAGGTCCATTCAGTGCAAGAAGCTCTGTATGGGTGCCTTGCTCCACGACGCGGCCTTTGTCCATCACCACAATCTTATCCGCGTCACGTACAGTTGAGAGGCGGTGGGCGATGACAAGCGTTGTGTGGTTCTTAGAGAGCTTCTCGAGCGCCTCCTGCACAAGGACCTCAGACTGTGCATCCAACGCAGAAGTTGCCTCGTCTAACAGCAGGATTGGCGTATTGCGCAGCAATGCGCGGGCGATGACAACGCGCTGACGTTGACCGCCAGAAAGACCACTGCCGCGCGGGCCAACGCGCGTGTCCAAGCCTTCTGGCATCTTTTTCACAAAGTCGCTGACATGCGCCGCATCCAACGCTGCCATCAGCTGTTTCTCGGTGACCTGATCGCGACCCAAAAGCACATTTTCGCGCAGTGTTTCATCAAACAGCATTGCGTCCTGCGAAACCACCGAGAAGAGATCTCTTAGATCTTCAAGCGCGAGATCTTTCGTTGAGACATCCCCTACGCTGACTTTGCCACTTTGAGGGTCAACAAGGCGCGTCAAGACATTGAAAATAGTGGATTTACCTGCGCCAGATGCACCCACAATTGCGGTGGTCTGGCCCGCCTTAGCGATAAAACTTGTTCCGTTTAGAACCTTGGTATCGCCATAAGATAGGTGCACATCCTTCAAAACGACATCGCCGATAATCTTAGGCAAAGCCTTCGGGTTTTGAGGAGACTTCAAGGTCGGCTCGATTTCCAGAAGTTCTTTCAATCGTTCAATGCTCGCTGCAGCAACCTGCCATTGGCCACTTACAGCCCCCAGTCGACGAAGCGGTTCGAAGGCAAACCCCAAAGCTGTAAAGAAGGTCATGAATTCACCGACGGTCTTTTGTCCGTCAATGATTTCACGTCCGCCAAAGACCAGAACACCGATGAACCCAAAGCCAGCCATGATATCAACAAGTCCGGGAACTGCTGAGGCACCAGCCGCTGAGCGAACCTCAGTCTTCACGAGATCTTCGGTCAAAGCGCCGTATTGGCGAGATTGATAGTCTTCGAGGCGATTGAGTTTGATAGCTACAATCCCGTGGAAAATCTCATCCAATCGCGTTGCCAGCCGCGCGCCCAAATCGCGGGCCTCACGTGCTCGACGGCGCACAAAGCGCTGAACCACCAGCGAAGGCAAAACCAGAACCGGGGTGCCAATACAAGCAATCAGGGTCCATCGCCAATCCACGCTGATGGCAACGCCCATCAAGACGACCAATGAAATCAAATCTCTTCCGGCACCTGTAATGATGATCCGCCAAACACTGTTGATGGTCAGAACATCAGCCTGCAAGCGTTGAATGAGATAGCCGGGTGGGTGTTCCTGATGGAAGGCATTATCAAGCCGCATCAGGCGCTTCAGCAAGCTCGTGCGCAAATCAGCGGCAGTTTTCTGAGAGATATGCGTCATAAGAACTTGCTGGCCGACGGACGAAAACGCGCGCGTGGCAAAGATCACCAAAACCAATCCGCCGACCAGCCAAAGCGCACCGGAATCACCTTCGACGAAAATGCCATCAAACATTGGCTGCATCATCCAGCTGAGGGCTCCCAACATGGAGCCTTCAATACTCATCAACACAACCGCAGCGACGAGAAACCAGACGTATTTGTATAGGAAGTTTTTCCAGAGCCAGGCGATCAGCTGGCGGCTGTTCACAGTTTCCTGTTGTTCAGCAGAGGACGCGGCTTTTGACACAGCGGGATGTCATCCTTTTATGGTGCCCCAAGGGCGCATAGGACAGTTTATGCTCTGCCGAGCGCAACATCAAATGCGAACTGCTTATGGGAAGGAGGCCCGCTAAGACGCGGGCGCTCTTGATTTAAGCGATTTCTGCGACGCGGTCCAAGGCAGCTTTGAGTTTCGCCTCTTCTTCTTCGCGTGCTGCCAGGTTGGCTTTGGCTTCGGTCACCACGTCTTCGGGGGCGGAGGCTACGAATTTCGGGTTGTTCAGGCGGCCACGCAGGCCTCCGAGTTCTTTAGCCAGCTTGCCAAGGTTCTTTTCAAGGCGCGCTTTTTCTGCGGCCACATCGATGACGCCAGCCAATGGCAAACCAAACGTAGCGCCATCCACAGCCACGGTTGCGCAGCCTTTCGGGAATTCGTCGACTTTCTCAAGGCTTTCCAGACGCGCCAGTTTGAAAATCAAAGCTTGGTTCGCGGTGAAGGCCGCATCATTCACGTCAGTGATTTGCGTTGCCACCATTTGGATTTTCGCACCCGCTGGCACGTTCATCTGCGCACGGGTCGACCGGACTGCTTCGATGGTCTGAATCACCCAGTTCATCTCGCGGTCAGCATCGGCATTGACCAGTTCTTTGCCGTAGGTCGGCCAGTCTTCGTGCACCAACATGCCGTCGCGCTTGGCGGTCTGGCCCCAAAGCTCTTCGGTGATGAATGGCATGATTGGGTGTAACAGGATCATGCATTGATCCAGCACCCAGCCCATGGTCGCACGGGTTTCGGCTTTGATGGCTTCATCTTCGCTGGACAGCAGCGGTTTCGCAAATTCGACGTACCAGTCGCAGACCTTGCCCCAGACAAAGGCGTAAAGCGCATTGGCAGCATCGTTGAAGCGGAAGCTTTCCAGCGCCGCATCCACGGATTCGCGGGTTTGTGCGACTTCGCCGATGATCCATTGGTTCACGGTTGCGGTCGCGTTTGGCACCTCGCGAGATGGCGCGCCACCTGCGTAGACTTCGTTCATCTCGGCAAAGCGCACGGCGTTCCAGATTTTGGTGCCGAAGTTGCGGTAGCCTTCGATGCGTTTCATGTCGAGTTTCAACACGCCGCCCAAAGCCGCCATGGCGGCTGAGCTGAAGCGCAGGGCGTCGGCACCGTATTCGTCGATAATGTCCAGCGGGTCCATGACGTTGCCGGTGGATTTCGACATCTTCTTGCCTTTAGCATCGCGCACAAGGCCGTGCAGATAGACGGTGTCAAACGGGATCTGATCCACGACCGCCAGCTGCATCATCATCATGCGGGCCACCCAGAAGAAGAGGATGTCCTGACCGGTGATCAGCGTGGAAGTCGGGAAATACTTCTGCATTTCCGGCGTGTCTTCGGGCCAGCCAAGAGTACCGATTGGCCAGAGGCCGGAGGAGAACCACGTGTCGAGGACGTCTGGGTCGCGGGTTAGCGGTCCATCTTTTGGTTCGCTTGCTCCTACGGCAACGAATTTAGCGTAAGGATCATCGGAAGCACTACCTCCTGAATCTCTGAACGCTTGCGAAGCTAGTACATATGCTTCCTGCCATGTTGCGGCGCAGAACTTTCCACCGTCGGCGTCAAACCAAACCGGAATCTGGTGTCCCCACCACAGTTGACGAGAGATACACCATGGCTCGATGTTTTCGAGCCAGTGATAGTAGGTCTTCTCGCCGCTTTCCGGCAGAATTTTCACATCACCATTGCGCACGGCATCCAGTGCCGGGCCAACGATCTTATCGGTTTCTACGAACCACTGGTCCGTCAGCATTGGCTCGATGACCACTTTGGAGCGGTCGCCAAATGGCTGCATGATTGGTTTGTTTTCGACGAGCGCGATCTCGGATTCAATGCCCACGCGTTCTTCGACTTCCAGAGCTTCAAACTCTGGATTCGGGATCATCACCGCAAGGCCCTCAGATGTGATCTGCTCAACCACAACCTTACGCGCTTCAAAACGATCAAGGCCACGGATGTCATCTGGCACGAGGTTGATGGCATCGACTTCGTTCTCAGTGAACTCGGCACCCTTGGCATGCGCCTGCGCTTTGCCTGCTTCCTCCGCATAAGGCGCGCCATCGGCACGCATCGCGCCTTTGGTGTCCATCAGGCGGTACATCGGGATGCCGCCACGCTTTGCGACTTGATAGTCGTTAAAGTCGTGCGCGCCGGTGATTTTCACGGCACCAGAGCCGAAGTCCTTATCAGGATATTCATCGGTGATGATCGGGATCAGGCGGCGGTGCTCTTTTGGGCCTACCGGGATTTCACAGAGCTTGCCAACGATCGGCGCGTAACGCTCATCAGACGGGTGCACCGCAACCGCACCGTCACCTAGCATGGTTTCCGGGCGGGTGGTGGCGATAGAGATGTAGTCGCGTTCCTCTTCAAGGATCACGTTCCCATCTTCGTCTTTCTCGATGTAGGTATAGGTCACACCATCCGCGAGCGGGTATTTGAAGTGCCACATGTGGCCGGGGGTTTCGATGTTCTCGACTTCGAGGTCAGAGATCGCGGTTTCAAAATGCGGGTCCCAGTTCACGAGGCGCTTGCCGCGATAGATGAGGCCCTTGTTGTACATCTCAACAAAGACCTTGATGACGGCGTCGTGGAAATTGCCGCCAGCTTCGTCCTCAGGTGCGCCCGGCGCGCCAGACATTGTGAATGCCGTGCGGGAGAAATCAGCAGACGCACCGAGGCGGCGCAGCTGATTGATAATGGTTCCGCCAGACTGGCCTTTCCATTCCCAAACCTTTTCTAGGAAGGCTTCGCGGCCAAGTTCGGCGCGGGATGGCTGTTGGTTTTTGGCCAACTCACGCTCCACGACCATCTGCGTTGCAATACCCGCGTGGTCGGTGCCTGGTTGCCATAGGGTATCAAACCCCTGCATCCGCTTCCAGCGCATCAGGATGTCCTGCAGCGTGTTGTTAAACGCGTGACCGATATGTAGAACGCCAGTGACATTTGGCGGCGGGATCATGATGCAATAGGTGGAAGCCTCGGGCTTTGCGTTGGCCCCAGCTTTGAAACAGCCAGCCTTTTCCCAGGCGTCAAAGAGGCGGCTTTCGGCCTCGGCTGCGTTGAATGTCTTTTCCATCGCCATCTGCGTCATCCTGCGTGCGGTCAAATCGAGTTCCAGCGAGGTTTAGCGAATGGGGGCAGGGAGGGAAAGGTGATGTTTGCCTATTCTGGCAAGGAAGTAAGGGATTTTCGGCTGGAAATCTCTCAGCCCGCCTCACGTGCCGTTCCGTCGCGGCGAGCGGCGCGATCTTTGTGGTATAGTTGCTTCGTACGCGCGCCTTTTTGGAGATTACCTGATGCCACGGCTTATCCGGCAATACATCACCCACGTTTGCGTAGGCTTTGTTCTTTCTGCGGTCTTTGTCAGTCTGCTCATTTGGCTCGATGTGGCCGGGCTGGGGGGATTGATCCTCGGCAGTGCCGAAGGCTGGATCGCTGTCCTCATGCTCTGGATCTTCAACGGGATTGTGTTCGCGGGGGTTCAATTCAGCATTCGTATCATGATGCTTGCTGACAAAGACAAGCCCTCAGGCGGTAAGCGCCAGGGCGTGATGCATTCTGAGGCCTCGCCAGTCCGAGTTCGCTAAATTACCGGGACAAGTGGAACTCCGCACGACGTGAGAAAAATCAGAGAGCCAAGCGCTAGAAGAATTCGTTTCACGAGAAATCCTAAAGTTATCTGTCTTCAACAGACTATCAGCGTGCTGGTAATGCAATGGAAAAGTGGCGGGCCCGCAGACGCGACCGTGGGGTTATCTCATTCCCGAGGACCTGTATTTACAGGTGGGCGCCAGGTAAGTGGACCAGGATCCAAACAGAGCCAGCTCCCTCGGAATTGCTTAAGGCCACCGGAATGCAACCGTATCACGAGAAGGGCAGAACCCGCCAAGCCCCTAATTAGGCGCGCAGCGGGTCCGGTGCAAGAGCGCAGCGTGCTCTCTAATGGGTTTGAGGCGTTGGCGTGCCCCCTGATAGATACGCTTTGAGGCTGCTTTCAAAGTAAAGTTCCCAGCCGCGGGTGCAGACATCCAAACATTCAAGGCCCTCGTTAAGACCTTCATGTATCAGGGAAATATCTGATCCGCTGTCAGTTGGTATGATCTCCCAAAGCAACCTTGTGCCTCGCCACTCTGTTGTATCTGGCACGTCTTCAATGATCATATGCGCATCAGTACAGCGCCAAACCATTTGGTTTTCACGGCAGGCCTCTTCGAATTCATACGTGACATGACTGTTGTTGAAGCGAATGGTGAACCCGTTGTTTTGCAACTGAACACGATCGCTCCACCACAGGTGCATTTCACTGAGGATGGCGTGTTTTGCGGCTGCGACCGTGGCCGGGGTCGAAATGGTTGCCGCATAATCCTGAGGCGCTGAGGTCTCGTAGAGCGTGCTGAGAAAGCCATGCCAACCTTTATCCAACGCCAAGATCAGATCAAAACCTTCTTGGGTTTGAGGCAGTCCTGAATGGCGCAGCGTGAGAGATGTGCCCTTATGGGTTTCCACAAGATGCCATTCAACGCGAGACATTTGGCCGGCGGCGGGCCCAACTGTAAAATCCCAAGCCATGAAATCCGTTGGGGCCATCTCAAGAACTCTCCCCCAGCACAGCACCTCTCCGCTGTCACGTTCCGCTAACTTGAAGTCTTCCCCTTCGACCAAGTCTTGGTCAGGCGTGTTGAACCATTGAGCGATGAGATCTGCTTTTGTCAGGAAGTTCCAGACATGGGTTTTTGGAGCCGCAAGATGGATGGTCTTTTCAATATTAACTTCAGTCATCGGTTTGGTCCTTGTTTTGAGGATCAGAAGATTCGACAGCGGCCTTCAAGGCATCCAAACGTTCGGTCCAGAAGGATTCGAAGTAGCTTAACCAATCAAAGGCGGGTCGGATTGCGGTTGGATTGAGTTGGTTGACGCGCTCGCGCCCCTTGGCGGTCACCTTGATCAGCTGACCTTCTTCGAGAATTGTTAGGTGCTTCTTTACAGCGCCGCGGGTCATGTCGAATTGCTCAGCCACCTGAGCAATCGTAAGGTCATCGCTTGCGAGCAATTTCAGAATATCCCTCCGGGTTGGGTCGGCAAGAGCGCGGAAAGTGGGTTGCAGTTCAAAGCTCATATTTAGACACCTCATCGTAATACCATTTGGTGTTATTTAAATGATACCAATCGGTATCACGTCAAGAGTGAAATTCTGACTTGCGTTTTGTTCATGAAATGTTCACCATGCTCAGCATGGATCAAGAACTGCAGCCTGGACAGCTATTGGCGCGTGGTGTCTCTCGGCATTTACGGAGTCATGGCTTTGTTTCTGTTGAAGAATTTGTGCCAGAACGCGGTAAGCGTGTGGACGTGATGGCGCTGGGCCCTAAGGGTGAGCTCTGGGTAATTGAGTGCAAATCCAGCCGCGCGGATTTTCAGTCTGACCACAAGTGGGAAGGCTATTTAGAGTGGTGCGATCGGTACTTTTGGGCCGTTGATACGGAATTTCCAACGGATTTATTGCCTGATGAAACAGGGCTGATCATCGCTGATTCATACGATGCTGAGATCATTCGTATGGGGCCAGAAGATAAACTGGCCGCAGCACGCCGAAAGAAGATTATCCAGAAGTTTGCGATGGATGCGGCGCGGAGGTTGCATCGCTTTCGCGATCCGAAAATGTCAGCCCTGCCAGATGAAGTGCAGGGCGAGGCTTAATTACTTGGACATAATCCGCGCGGTGGCTGCAGCTGCGCGAATTTCTTCGGCGATCTCTTCAGCTTCTTCTGGTGCAAAATCCATCGGAATTTCCAAATCACCGGCTTCAATGAAAATGCGCACAAATCCCTTGTCGGTTGGGCCGATCTGAAGATTGGCTTCGATATCGCGTTCAGTGTTGATGCCCATTTTCTCTCTCCTTGCGTGAAATGGGCGTAGCGGTATATGCTTGTTTTGGCAAGATATACGTCCGCTTGGTGGCACCTTCGTAAAATGGAAAATTTCGCGATTTAGGTGCTTGCAATTGCCGAACCGGAACTGTAAATCGCGCTGCAGTGCCGCCTTAGCTCAGTTGGTTAGAGCGCCTGATTGTGGATCAGGAGGTCCCCCGTTCGAGCCGGGGAGGTGGTACCACCCTCACTTTTCGAATGCTTTTGAAGACCGCGTCGTTGCGCAGCATGCCCTTATTTAGCATACCGCTACTAACGCAGGTAGTGAGGGCCATCGTCATGTCAGAATTTGTCATTCCATCCATCAATGTTCCAAGCATTCCAGTGGCGTCAGGCGGTTCGTTCCCGGTGCGTCGCGTTTACTGTGTTGGTCAGAATTATGCGGATCACGCCATTGAAATGGGGGGTGACCCGAACAAACAACCGCCATTCTTTTTTCAAAAGAACGCGGACAGCCTGAACGCATCGGGTGAATTTCCCTACCCAAGCAAGTCTGAAGATGTGCATTACGAGGCGGAGCTTTTAGTTGCGCTGAAGTCCGGTGGCAAAGATATCGCGGTAAACGATGCGTTGAAGCACGTTTGGGGCTATGCGCCAGCGTTAGATATGACCCGCAGAGACTTGCAGGCATCAGCAAAAGCAGGTGGTCGCCCCTGGGAAATCGCGAAAGCCTTTGACCAAGCTGTTCCGGTTGGTGAGCTGCAACCCGTTGAAAATGTTGGGCATCCTTCCAACGGTGCGATCAGACTACTGCAAAATGGTGTGCTGCGTCAGGATGGCGATCTTTCACAGATGATCTGGAAAGTCTCCGAAATGATCTCTTACCTGTCTGAGTACTTCGAGCTCTGCGCAGGCGACGTGATTTTGTCAGGGACGCCAGCAGGTGTTGGGCCGGTTGCTGTCGGCGACAGGCTTCAGGTCGAAATCAAAGGCTTTGAACCGCTTGTTGTGGACGTAACTTAGTTCATACTGCGCGGCGTTAGTCGATCTGAATGGTCTGCTTCATCTGACCGGTAAGCGCATCAAAAATCAAAATCGTATTTTCTGCCGTCACCACTGCATACCAGCCATCGCCTTTCGTGAAGGCCCTGGCTTCAGCACCATCTGGCAGGGTGATGCTTTCTGGCATCTCTGGCCCGTTACCATAGAAACGGGTGACAAGCAGACCAACGACCACTACAAGCCCGCCAATCATCACCACTGTCAGCACCGTGATCAGCTGGCGCAGAAATCGCAGATTGGCCGGAAGTTCCGGTTCAGAAGTGTCTTGCTCAGGAGTGTTTGGCATGGCCATGACCCGTGTAACGTTTCAGATTGCGGAGAACCCGCCTGCGCGCCTTGATAAGGCACTGGCGCGGGATGTGCCAGAAGAAGCCGCGCTATCTCGGACGCGGCTGGCGAAACTTCTGGAAGGGGGGCACGTGACCTTGGATGGGACCGTGGTGACCGACCCAAAGTCAAAAGCTGCCGCTGAAGGAGTTGAGGTGTCGATTGACGTCCCCGTGGCAGATGAAAGTCACATTGGACCGGAAGACATTCCTTTGGATGTGGTTTTTGAAGATGATGATCTAATCGTGGTCAATAAACCTGCCGGAATGGTTGTGCATCCTGCTCCGGGGACGCCAAGCGGAACTCTGGTGAATGCGTTGTTGCATCACTGCGGTGACACCCTTTCTGGGGTAGGGGGATCAAAGCGCCCGGGTATTGTGCACCGGATCGACAAAGAAACCTCGGGATTACTTGTTGTCGCCAAAAGCGATCGCGCGCACCATGGACTGGCTGCGCAATTCGAAAAGCACACGGTAGAGCGCTACTGTAATGCCGTTGTCTATGGGGTTCCTGATGCCAACGACCCGCGTTTGCGCGGCGTAAAGGGCGTAAATTTTGAATCCAGCAATATCATGAAGATCACAACACATTTGGCGCGCCACAAGACCGATCGCCAGCGGCAAGCGGTTCTTTTTGAAGGTGGACGCCATGCGGTGACCCGTGCGCGTATTGTGGAACGCTATGGTGATCCTGAGGTGGCTTCGCTGGTGGAATGTTGGCTTGAAACCGGCCGGACACACCAGATCCGGGTGCATTTGACCCATGCCGGACACAGTTTGATTGGCGATCCGACTTATGGTGGGCGTCGTAAACTTTCGGAAAAAGCGCTGTCGATTGCTGGGATCAACGCGGCACAGAAGTTTTCGCGTCAGGCGCTGCACGCAGCCGTTCTTGGGTTTGATCACCCGGTCAGCGGCAAAAACATGCGGTTTGAGGCGGAGATTCCGGCTGATATGCAGTCTTTGATCAACGATCTGCGACAGCCAAAACGCTAAAATGGCAGTAGGATGACCCTCTGACTGTGAATTTACGCGTAAGCACTATGCATATTTGCATGGTTATTCCGCTTTCCGTGCATTCCTGAATATGTCACATTCTGCACAAGCCAGTGAGCACACAGCCACGTGACTGGAATGTCACCGCGCCAAGGTTCACGATAAATCAAGAAATTTGGTCTAACCCGCTTGAAAGCCCGTTAGCGCCAACCTATCTGGATGTTAAGCCTTTAAACATTCCTCTTTTTGAGGGCAAGAAAGGGACAGGACATGGGAAACTACGCGAATTTGCCGGCACCGACGCCGGAAGGCGGTTTGAACCGCTATATGCAAGAAATCAGAAAATTCCCTCTGCTTGAGCCAGAGGAAGAATACATGCTGGCCAAAGCCTGGGTCGAAAAAGAAGACACAGCTGCGGCGCATAAGATGGTGACATCTCACCTGCGTTTGGCGGCAAAAATTGCCATGGGTTACCGTGGTTACGGCCTGCCACAGGCAGAAGTGATTTCAGAAGCAAACGTGGGCCTGATGCAGGCTGTGAAACGCTTTGATCCTGAAAAGGGCTTCCGTCTGGCGACCTATGCGATGTGGTGGATCCGTGCATCTATTCAGGAATATGTGCTGCGCAGCTGGTCCATGGTGAAACTGGGCACAACCTCTGCTCAGAAGAAGCTTTTCTTTAACCTGCGCAAAGCGAAAGCCCGCATTGGTGCGCTGGAAGAAGGCGACATGCACCCTGATAACGTTGCGAAAATTGCGCATGATCTTGGTGTGACCGAAGATGAAGTGATCAGCATGAACCGCCGTTTGTCCGGTGGCGATGCGTCATTGAATGCGCAGGTTGGCTCTGATGGTGAAGGCACCATGCAGTGGCAGGACTGGCTGGAAGATGAAGATGCCGATCAGGCCGCTGACTATGAAGCGAAGGACGAGCTGGAAGCCCGTCGTGAGCTGCTCGCAGAAGCCATGGATGTGCTGAACGATCGCGAAAAGGACATTCTGGTTCAGCGTCGCCTGCAGGATACTGCGGTGACTTTGGAAGAACTGTCCGGTCAATACGACGTCAGCCGTGAGCGCATTCGTCAGATCGAAGTGCGCGCCTTTGAAAAGCTACAAATGCGCATGCGCACTCTGGCTGGAGAAAAAGGGATGTTGGCCAAAGCCTAACCCAAGATAGCGGCTGACTTCCACGAACACCTCCTATATTTAGGAGGTGTTTTTTTTGGTTTAGAATTTTGAAAAAAGTCCTATTTCACCTACCGCCTAATCAAAGTGATAGGCTAATCAAGCGCCCGTTTTACCAACAGCTGCGAGAAGAACTCGAAGCCAATGGGTGCTGGGTAGAGATCGTTGCCCGCGCGTCAAATTTGCGCGTGATCGAGCTGGAAGATGATGCTTTTCATTTCGTGCACAGAGGATCGGTAAGGAAAGCGAATGTCTTGAACACGGGCGCTGCGTATTTCAATCGTTTTTGGTATGCTGATCCGAGAGGGGTTTGGAGTGAAAGCTCTGTCCGCAATGAAACATTCGTTGCTGATGAAGTCCCCACCAAATGGGCATCTGGTTTTGCCCGCCGTATGCGCAAATGGTATGTGCAACCACGACAATCTCGACACGCTCAGCCAAAGTCAAAGCAAAGCTTCTCTGAAGGGCATGTTGCTGTATTTCTTCAGGGGCGCGCAACTTCGCTGCGATGGTCTCGCTATGTTGAAGAATTGGATATGGTGCGCGCCTTGCAGGATGTCGTTGGTGATCGTGAGATTCTAATCAAGGAGCATCCCAAACGGACCGATGAAGACACTCTGCGCGCGATGAAATTTCTCGCACGTAAGGATCATCGAATAAAATTCGTGGACGCAAATGTGCATGACTTGTTGAAGTCTTCAGCGGTCTGTTGTTCGACGAGCTCGGGGGTGTCTATGGAAGCTATTTTGCATAAGTGCCCAGTGATGTTATTTGGCAAGGCTGATTTCCACCACGTAGCGGCGACTGTGCAGAACTCTGATGAAACCGAAGAAGCATTTAGACATGCTCTGCAGAATGAATGGGCCTTCGATCAGTACCTTTATTGGTTTTTCCGAATGCAGATGGTCGATTCTGAGGTGCGGCCAGTATTGCCTCAAGTGATTGAAAAATCGGTTTTTTTATCTGATATGGTTGTTCTCTAGCAGAGTGTCGATTTGGGTTTGAAAAACTTCCTTGCAAGCTCGGCCCAACCTCTCGATGATAGCGCAAACATTTTTGATGGGAGGAGCCAGAGATGACACCAGTTCGTTGGGGTGTTCTGGGAGCGTCAAAGTTCGCGCGCCAGTTCATGGGGCCTGCCATCCACGCAGCAGATGGGGCAGAGCTTGTAGCTCTGGCGACGTCTTCGGCTGAGAAGGCGCAGCCGTTTCAGGCATTTTGCCCAGGGGTGGAGGTCTTTACAGACTACGATGCTTTGCTTGCGGATCAGTCCATTGAGGCGGTTTACATTCCTCTGCCAAATCATCTGCACGTGGAGTGGACTATAAAAGCGCTGGAGGCTGGAAAACACGTCCTGTGTGAGAAACCGATTGCTCTTGAGGCAAGCGCGTATGATCGCTTGATTTCCGCACGCGATAAGTCGGGAAAACTGGCAGCCGAAGCCTTCATGATCGTGCATCACCCTCAGTGGCAGCATGTGCGTGATCTGGTGCAAAAGGGCGAGATCGGCAAGCTTGTGCATATCAGCGGGCGGTTCTCTTTCGACAACCGGACAGACACCGATAATATTCGTAACAAGCCTGAAACCGGTGGTGGGGCGCTGCGAGATATTGGCGTCTATGTAATTGGTTCTGCTCGATTTGTGACCGGTGAAGATCCTCAAATAACTTCATCGAACATTCGCTGGGAAAACGGCGTGGATGTGTTCACACAGATTGGTGCCAAGTTTGGCGAAGCGACGTATTCGGCCTATGTGAGCACGCGTATGCACCCAGCTCAGGAGATGGTGTTCCACGGCGAAGCAGGGCTCATCCGCGTGACGGTGCCGTTTAATGCGCGGGTCTTTGGCGAACCTGTGGTTGAGATTCACAAAACAGGTCATGTCGGTGGTGGAACCGTATTGGCTCAACGGTTCCCTTCAGATGATCACTATAAGCTTCAGGTCGAAGCCTTTGGTCGCTCTGTGAGAGAAGATGTGGACTATTTGTGTCCACTGGAGTTTTCGCGTGGAACGCAGGTTGCCATGGATCAAGTATTCGATATGGCGACAAGCCTATAGCCTGTTTGTCGCGGCGCATATCCATACGTGATGCGCCGCCCTTATACTTCTTTTTACAAAAATACCTTGGGGTCCGGGGCAAAGCCCCCGGCGTTGTCAGCTTACGCTTCCATTGCTTCCAGCTCGTCAATCATTTCAGAGATCATAGACAGGCCTTTGTCCCAGAATTTCGGATCAGACGCATCCAGACCAAATGGGGCGAGCAGCTCTTTGTGATGCTTGGAGCCACCGGCTTTGAGCATGTCAAAGTACTTCTCTTGGAAGTCTTCGCCGCCCTCTGCGTAGACCGCATAAAGCGCGTTCACGAGACCGTCGCCAAACGCATAAGCGTAGACATAAAACGGGCTGTGCACGAAGTGCGGGATATAGGCCCAGAAAGTTTCATAGCCTTCCATAAACTCAAATGCCGGCCCAAGGCTCTCGGCCTGAACAGACATCCAGAGGGCGTTGATATCTTCTGGCGTCAGCTCGCTTTCACGACGTGCCGCGTGCAGTTTGCATTCAAAATCGTAAAACGCGATCTGGCGAACCACCGTATTGATCATGTCTTCGACTTTGCCTGCCAGCAGCACCTTGCGTTGCTCCTGAGTTTCTGCAGCATCGAGCATTTTGCGGAAGGTCAGCATTTCACCAAAGACAGATGCGGTTTCTGCCAATGTGAGCGGCGTGGAAGACAACATCTCGCCCTGTTCGGCAGCCAGAACCTGATGCACGCCGTGACCCAACTCATGCGCCAGGGTCATGACGTCACGTGGTTTGCCCAGATAGTTCAGCATCACGTAGGGGTGGACGTTGGTCACGGTCGGGTGCGCGAAGGCGCCCGGGGCTTTGCCGGGCTTCACTTCAGCGTCAATCCAGCCGTCAGTGAAGAAAGGTTTGGCGATCTCTGCCATACGTGGATCAAAGGCCGCGTAAGCGTCCATCACGGTTTTTTCAGCTTCATCCCAGTGCACGGTACGCGTGTCTTCCATCGGAAGCGGCGCGTTGCGGTCCCAGACTTGCATGACGTCCAGACCCAGCCATTTGCGTTTAAGCTCGTAATAGCGATGGCTTAGCTTTGGATAAGCTTCAACAACGGCATTGCGCAGGGCTTCAACCACCTCAGGTTCAACGTGGTTGGACAGGTGTCGACCATGCTGGGCGGACGGCATTTTGCGCCAGCGATCCAGCACTTCTTTTTCTTTCGCCTGCGTGTTGTGAACGCGTGCGAAGGTCTTGATGTTGGCACCAAGAACACGGGCAATCTCGCGAGAAGCCGCCTCGCGTTTGCTGCGATCCTGTTCGGTAAGGAAGTTCAGAGTCGCTTCGATATTGAGCTTTTCGCCCTCCATCTCGAACTCAAGGCCGGCGATGGTTTCATCAAACAAGCGCTCCCAAGCGTCGCCAACAACACCCAGATCGTGCAGGAATTTCTCAAGCTCGTCAGAGAGTTGGTGCGGCTTCATCGCTCGGATCCGATCAAAGACGGGCTTATAGCGTGCGAGGTCTGCGTTTTCTGCAAACATGGCCTCAAGCTTGTCGTCATCGAGGCGATTGAGTTCCAGCGTGAAGAAAACCAATGGGGTTGAGAAGTCGGTCAGCGCTTCTTGCATGTTGGACATGAATTGCGCGCGTTCTGCGTCTACCGTCAGCTGGTAATAACGCAGGCCTGCATACGACATGATGCGGCCAGAGGTCTGGCTGATTTTCTCATTGCGCAAAACGCAGGTCAGCAGGTCGGCCGCAGAAAGGTCCGCCAGCTTGCCTTCGTAATCTGCCGCGAAGGCCGCGCATTCTTTTTCCAGCCAGGCAAGGTCGGCCTCAAGTTCAGGCGCATCAGGGCTGGAATACAGATCGCTGAGATCCCATTCGGGCAGGTTCCCCAGACCTTCGCTGCCAGAACTGGCGTTTGCGTCACGGACGGGGAAGGGCAGGTTCAGCATAAGGGCCTCTTGGTTTGTAAATATCTATTTGCACTGAGATAGGCAGAGCTCAGGGCAGGGTGCAAGGGGGCACGCGAGGATTTGAAGAAGCAGACTAGAGCTGGGCGTCAAATAGCGCTGTGATTTTGTCCATGATGGCTGCGCGTGTTTGCGCGTCTTCCATCAGGACTTCGTGCTCACCGGCGTCGATCATTTCCAATGTAGCGTTCGACCAACCCTCAATGCGCGTTTTAATGGCCTCAGGATCTACGATGCTCTCGTCGGTTCCAAGGAATGTCACACATGGAGTGCTTGGAGCCGGTTTGGTGGCCATGTCAGAACACTCGCGCAGGGCTTCATTGACCCAACGTATGGACGGCCCGCCGATGCAAAGCTGAATATTGGCGCGCGCCTGCGCTTGAAGACGCGCATACATGCTGCGGTCTTTGGTCAGCGCGTTCTCCTCAAAGGCAACATCCAGAACATAGGTTTCGTTTTTTGTACCGGGAGCCAGCCAATTGCCCATCCCAATGCAGCGCAGGATCACGCTGAGAAGATAGGCAAGTGGTCTGAGCTTCCCTAAACCAATGTGCCACATTGGGCCGGTGAACGCCGCAGCGTTGACAGGCAGGTTGTTATAAAGCGCGCGCAGGCCGATGGCGCCGCCCATGGAATGGCCAAGTAGAAAATAAGGCTTTGGAAGATCAAGCTCCTCTGCGGCTTCCAAAAGCGCCTGGACATCTCGTTGATAGTCGGCGAACTCTGCCACATGGCCCGCATTTTTGTTGTCTTGCAGGCGATCAGCCAGACCTTGGCCGCGCCAGTCGATGGCAATCGTTGCATAGCCGCGATCTGCAAATTCACCTGCGGCGATAGCATACTTCTCGACATATTCGGTACGCCCGGGGAACAGCAGAACTGTTCCCTTGGCATTGTCCCGTTTCCATGCAGCTACCCGCAGGCGCACACCATCATCTGCTGTGATCCAATAGGCCGCAGCAATGGCTTCACCTTCGGGGACTGCAAAATACGGGGCGTCTTCCATCAGGACAGGATGGAGCCCAGTTTCATGGCCATACCCATGTCGCCGTCCACTTTAAGCTTGCCGCTCATGAATGCAGAGGTCGGGTTCACATCACCAGAGAGAATGTCCTGGAATAGGTCTGCGTCAGCCGTCAGGGTCACATCTGCATCATCGTCTGAGGCACGGACGCCATTCGCGTCAATGATCAGCGCGCCTTCGCCTTCAATTTCGAACTTCACAGAGCCGTCCAAGACGCCATCGCCCAGTTTTTCGCTCAGAGCTTTCACAGCTGCTGCCACAATATCGCTCATCTCATCAATATCCTTTGATTTGCGCCTCGCTGGACTAGTAAATCGTGAGACGCAGGTTACATTCAAGAGTGTTATGAGTGTCTTCCCAAATATTCTCAAACCTGCCGTGGCGGCAGCGGGGATCGTCCTGGCAAGCGTCACTGGCGCATTTGCCGACAGTGAACGCCTTGAAGGTCTCATGGGAAATCTTCGCAATTCAACGCCTGAGAACGCCAATCTGATCTCAAAAGAAATTCAGCTGGAGTGGGAAAAGTCCGGGTCTGCAACGGCAGATCTGCTTTTGTCGCGTGGACGTAAGTCTATGGAGGCAGGGCAAATTCAATCGGCAATCGAACACTTTACCGCGTTGACAGACCATGCGCCGCACTTCGCTGAAGGCTGGGTCAGCCGGGCGAGCGCCTTTGCTCATGCTGAGATGTTTGGACCGGCGATTGCTGATCTTGAAACAGCCCTGCGGCTGAACCCGGAGCATTATGAAGCGATCATCGGACTAGGAGCCATACTCGAAGTGATTGATCGGCCTGACGACGCCTATGAAGCCTATCAATTGGTGCGGCCTATACATCCGCACCATCCCGCCGTAACAGAGGCGTTGGAGCGACTCGAACCGGTTGTTAAAGGCCGGAACCTATAAGTCAGAGGCGGGGATATGGCCGTGCAAGGTCGAATTACGGCGGTCTTGGGACCAACCAATACGGGTAAAACGCATCTCGCAATTGAGCGCATGTTGGCGCATCGCACTGGTGTGATCGGCCTGCCTCTGCGCCTCTTGGCGCGTGAGGTCTATGATAAGATCGTTGCCATTCGCGGGCCACGTGTTGTGGCTTTGGTGACCGGCGAAGAACGTATCGTTCCCCCGAAAGCGCAGTATTGGGTCTGCACGGTTGAATCGATGCCAGAAGGCATGGGCTGTGACTTCCTCGCAATCGATGAAATTCAGCTATGCGCAGATCCGGAACGTGGGCATGTGTTTACTGACCGATTGCTGCGGTCGCGTGGATTGCATGAGACCATGTTCCTAGGCTCAGACACGATGCGTGGCCCGATTGCGGCGCTTGTGCCGGGTGTGGAATTCATGCGGCGAGAACGGATGAGCACGCTTAGCTATGCTGGCAGCCGTAAGATCAGCCGGATGCAGCCGCGATCTGCCATCGTCGGGTTTTCGGTTGATAACGTCTATGCAATTGCCGAACTGATCCGACGCCAAAAGGGTGGGGCCGCGGTGGTCATGGGCGCACTTAGCCCCAGGACGCGTAATGCGCAGGTCGAACTCTATCAGAATGGCGATGTGGATTACTTGGTAGCAACCGATGCCATCGGGATGGGGTTGAACCTCGATATCGACCACGTGGCTTTTAGTTCGACCACCAAATTTGACGGTCAACGCATGCGAGAATTGATGCCCAACGAATTGGCCCAAATCGCGGGTCGCGCTGGGCGGGGTATGAGCCACGGAACCTTTGGAGTGACGGGAGAGGCGCGACCGCTGAACGATGAGGTCGCAGAAGCCATCATGAACCATCGGTTCACGCCGATCAAAAAGCTGAATTGGCGCAACGCTTCACTGCGATTTGGGACGCTTGATGCCCTAATCGCATCGCTTGAAGAAACGCCTTCAGATCAGCTTTTGATGAAGGCGCGAGAAGCGGATGATCTGGGGGTCTTAAAGACGCTGGAAAGGGACGCCGAAATCCGGGCGCGCGCATCTGATACGCAGTCGGTTCGCCTGCTTTGGGACGTCTGCCGCATTCCTGATTTTCGGGGCATCAGCCACAATGAACACGCGAGTCTCTTGCAGGGAATCTATGGTTATCTGCATGAAAAGGGCCGGATTCCACGCGATTGGTTCGCCCGCCAAGTCTCAAGAATCGATAAAACAGACGGAAATATCGATACTTTATCCAAAAGATTGGCATTTATCCGCACATGGACCTATGTCGCACAGCGAAATGGTTGGATTGATGAGGAAAACCATTGGCGAGACGAGACTCGCGGGGTAGAAGATCGGCTGTCAGATGCGCTGCATGCAAGATTGACAGAAAAATTTGTGGATCGCCGGACATCAGTCTTGTTGCGGCGGCTCAAACAGAAGGAGGCCCTTTTGGCCGAAGTGAATGACAAGGGTGAAGTGACCATCGAAGGGGAGTTCGTTGGTCGTCTAGAGGGGTTCCGTTTCCAAGCTGACAAAAGCGCTGAAGGGGCAGAGGCAAAAACTCTGCGTCAGGCCAGCTTGGCAGCACTTGCACCGCAGTTCCATCTGCGGGCGGATCGCTTCTACAATGCCCCCGATACTGAAATTGATTTTACCGAACAAGGCGGCCTGATGTGGGGCGAACATGCTGTTGGCAAATTGGTGGCCGGCAGTGACCCATTGAAACCGTCGATCAGCGTTTTTGTGGATGACGAAGCTGGCCCGGATGTGGCTCAGAAAGTCGAACGTCGTCTACAGCATTTCATTGATCGCAAAGTTGCTGCGCTCTTTGAACCGCTCTTGAATCTGTCTCGTGACGAAGAGCTGACCGGCCTGGCCCGCGGCTTTGCCTTCCGCATGGTTGAAGCGCTGGGCGTTCTGCCGCGCGGTGAAGTAGCGCAGGAAGTGAAAGATCTGGACCAGGACGCGCGCGGCGCGCTGCGCAAGCATGGCATCCGCTTTGGCCAGTTCACCATCTTTATGCCACTCTTGCTGAAGCCAGCGCCAACACGCCTGCGGTTGGTTCTGTGGTCGCTGTCCAAAGGTCTGGACATCTTCCCTGAATCTCCACCTCCGGGTCTGGTTACAGTTCCAGCGGGTGAGGGCACACCAGAGGGTTACCACGCGATGGCGGGTTACCGCGCCGCTGGTGAGCGCGCGATCCGGATCGATATGCTGGAGCGTCTGGCCGACATGCTGCGCACAGAAGACAGCCGTGGTGGTTTCGAAGCCAACCCGGATATGCTGTCGATTACCGGCATGACGCTCGAACAATTCGCGGCTTTGATGCAGGGTCTGGGCTACAACGCAGAACGTAGTGAGCGCACCAAGGTCAAGGCGGCTGTCGAGGCGCCTGACGAAGCAAAATCAGAAGAAACAGAGGCTGAAGCACCTGCAGAGCCAACCGCTGAAGCAGAGACACCTGCTGAGCCAGAAGTGGAAGTCTTCTTCACCTTTACTTGGGGCGGCGGACGTCGTCAGAACAGCAACCGCCGCCAGCAAGGCGGTCGCCGTGAGGGTCAGGGCAAACCAGGTGGCAAGCCACGGGGTAAGCCCAAGGGCAAAGGCAAACCACGGAACGAAGGCGCAAAGCAATTCAGCGCGCGTCCTCCGAAGAAGGAAAAAGCCATCGACCCAGATAACCCATTTGCAGCTGCATTGATGGGTCTAAAAACCGAATGATCCAGCGCTTTGGGCGTTTGGACATGAAAGGCGCGCCAGATTGGTGCGCCTTTTGCCTGTCTGGAGAGATGTGATGAGCGAAGGCCATAGCAAGCTACGCATCGACAAATGGCTCTGGTATGCGCGCTTTTTTAAGACACGATCTTTGGCCGCGAAGGTGGTCTCTGGCGGCCATGTCCGTGTGAACGGTCAGAAGATTGCCAAATCCAGCCATTCGATAAGTCCAGGGGATGTTCTAACCTTCCCTCAGGCCAAGGAAATCCGCGTTGTGCGGATCGAAGCGCTCGGCGAGCGGCGCGGGCCTGCACCCGAAGCACAAACCCTGTACTTCGATATGACCGAACGGAAAGAAAAAGTTCCGGCTTCTCCTCGATTTGAAGGAAAAGGGCGTCCCTCTAAAAGGGATCGCCGCAATCTCGACCTTATGAAAAACACGCGGCTTGAAGATTAGAGCCACGTGATTTAGCTAGACGGTCAAATATCTAGGAAATCGAAGTACCCATGACCTACGTCGTCACAGAAAACTGCATCGCCTGCAAATACACCGACTGCGTCGAAGTCTGCCCAGTGGATTGTTTCTACGAAGGTGAGAACACTCTGGTTATCCACCCGGATGAGTGCATCGACTGCGGTGTTTGCGAACCAGAATGCCCAGCGGATGCAATCCGCCCGGACACAGAGCCGGATATGGAGAAATGGGTCGAGTTCAATCGCAAATACGCGGAAATCTGGCCTGTCATTATCTCCAAGAAAGACCCTATGCCGGGCTACGAAGAGAAAGACGGCGAAGAAGGCAAAATGGAGAAATACTTCTCTGAAGCGCCTGGCGAGGGTGGCTAAACCTCTCGAATATCGAGAAAAACCGAGCGATTCGCATGCGCAGCAATGAATTCTGCTGCGCAGAATCGGCCCAAGCCTCTGAAATTAATGAAGAAACACCCCGTTTCCGGTGGTTGTGCTTCTATAAGGGGCAATTTTGTGATATATTTCTGTAACAAAGATATATGACCAACCGATGCCATCCCGCCGGCTGCCGCCACGGATGGTTTTTTGCGCCAGAGTTCATCGACACGGCGGAACATGTTTTCCGCTCAGTGGCTTTTTGCTTTGACGCGCTCTGTTAGGAAGGACTGCATGAGCAAAGCGAAGAAGAACGAATTCCGCCCGAACGATTACGTTGTTTACCCTGCGCATGGCGTAGGACAGATCGTATCCATCGAAGAGCAGGAAATCGCCGGCATTGAGCTGGAACTGTTTGTTATCTCTTTTGAAAAAGACAAGATGACCCTGCGGGTGCCAACCCACAAAGCAACCGAAATCGGTATGCGAGGTCTGAGTTCTCCTGATGTGATCAGCCAAGCAATGAAAACGCTGAAGGGCAAAGCCAAAGTGAAGCGTGCCATGTGGTCTCGTCGTGCGCAGGAATACGAACAAAAGATTAACTCTGGTGATCTGATCGCCATTGCTGAAGTTGTACGTGATCTGCACCGCACTGATGATCAGCGTGAGCAAAGCTACTCTGAGCGTCAGCTCTATGAAGCGGCCTTGGAGCGTCTGACTCGCGAAGTGGCTGCTGTTGCGGGTGGCGATGAAGTGGCTGCTGCGAAGCAAGTGGACGAAGTGCTGACCGCGCGCGCGGCTTAAGCATCAATCAATCACATGAATTGAGAAACGCGGTCTGTTGGGCCGCGTTTTTTTGTCTTACGAACATTGTGCGGCCCTGCACAGAATGCGCGGATTTCTGAAGAATTGTGTGGGAGGGCCGCTGGGCTATATGCTCTTCATGGACAGGAGATAGCCATGAATGTTGCTAGGAAGCTTGAAAACCTCAAATCGCGATTGAATCGATCCGAGCGAATGCCCGCCGTTTTTTTGGGGCATGGGAACCCGATGTATGCTTTGGGAAACAATGAATATTCAGACAGTTGGACTGCCCTAGGTAGGGCGTTGCCACGCCCGCAAGCCATTCTATTGATATCTGCCCATTGGATGACGCGCGGTACAACTCTGGTGGATGTTTCGGCGATGCCGCCCACCATTCATGACTTTCACGGGTTTCCTCAGGAGCTCTATGACCAATCCTATCCTGCGCCGGGACATCCTGAATTGGCACGAGAAGTTGTTTCTATGCTCGCCAGTCACAACGCTGCTGAAGATGATACTTGGGGGCTGGATCATGGCTCTTGGGCGGTGCTGAAATGGCTCTACCCAGAGGCTGACTTACCTGTGTTTCAGCTTTCAATCGACATGACGCGCCCATTAGACTGGCATCTGGAAACGGGTGCGATCCTTTCAGATCTGCGGGATCGCGGTGTCTTGATCTTGGGCAGCGGCAATATTGTGCATAACCTTAAAACCATTGCGCCGGGTGCCGATGCGTTTGACTGGGCGCAGGAGTTTGATGCCAATTTTGCCGAGCATTTGGCGGATGGGAACGTTGAAGCTCTCGCCGATCGCGCAGTAATGGGGGGGCTATTTGATCAAGCTCATCCGTCATTTGATCACTATGTACCGAGCCTTGTGATCGCGGGAGCTGCGCACAAATCCGATACACTTTCTTTCATGAATGAGAGTATCGATGCCGGCAGTATCGCGATGCGGAGCTTTATTTATAGCTAGGCGGGGCTTTCCATGATCACGACCAATAGGGCGGTCTCAGTCAGGGCTTCATAAAAATGAGGAACATCTCCTGGGAAGCGGTAATAATCGCCTCGTACAAGATCCTCAGAAGCCTCTTCCGGTCCGATGCGAACTTGGCCTGATATCACGAACACATGCTCAACGGTTCCCGCCGGATGCGCCTCAGCGTGGCGCACATCACCTTGCGTGACTGTTGCGCGATAGAGGTCACGACAGCGGTTCGGTGGACATTTGTCGAGTACGATCGTCTGAAAGTCTGCTGCCTCCGATGCGACTTCTTCCCCGTCGCTTGCGCGCACAAGTTTTACTTCGTTCACGGGCAACTCGAACAGATGGCTGAATGGAACACCTAGCACTTCCGCAATGGCCCAAAGAGTTTCGATACTGGGATTGCCTTGACCCGATTCCAACTGTGAAAGTGTTGATTTCGCGAGCCCAGCTTGCTGGGCCAGTGCCGAGAGGCTGATCCCCCGCTTGGCACGTTCCCTTTGAATAGCGCGAGCAATCAGAGTGGATGGGGTCACGATAATTTCCTGCCTGTGTTCGGTGAAAAGAACATAGTTCGGTTTGACAAACGCAGCAATGCCGTTCATGTTGCCGAACATTGTTCGATTTAATGTTTGGAGTGAACATGGCCGAGGTTCGCGATGCTTTGAAAGACGTATTGCCTGTGGTTGGCGCAATGGCACCCTATTCGGCTGTTTTTGGTGCTTTGGCGATTGATCAGGGACTGACTCTAACCGAGCTTCTGGTTACGTCCGGGAGTATTTTTGCCGTGGCCAGCCAATACGTTATGGTCGATCTGATGCTGCAGGGGCTTCCGATCTGGTCGATCCTACTCGCCGTGTTGGCAGTGAACTTCCGCCATGTGCTTTATTCAGCTGCCTCCGTGCGCTGGTTGGGCGGCTTTAGCCGCAAGCAAAAAGCCTTGGCGTTTTTCTTGCTGTGCGATCCGCAGTACGCCACATGCGAAGCACGGCATGTCAGCAAACCGATAACGCCGATCTACTATTTCACCTATGCGGCCTGTGTTTATGGGGGGTGGATGATTTCTAATCTACTGGGCGCTGTATTTGGGAAGCTACTCGGAGATATTAATCGATTTGGATTAGACCTGATCCTGCCAATGTTTTTTGCTGTCTTGGTATTCGGTTTCCGGAAAAAACCTCGTTTTGCCATTGTGTTGATCGTGAGCGTTTCGATCTCTGTGCTGACTTTCTTCACAATCGGAAGTCCCTGGCACATCACTCTTGGCGGGCTGAGCGGCATTTTGGTTGCCGCTGTTCTAAGTAAGCCATCATCAGAGTTGGAGATTCAGCATGCCTGATACCTACGTACTGATTTTTCTCTGCGCGCTCATCACTTACGGAGTGCGAAGCGGTGGCCACATCTTGATGGCCTATTTTGGAGCAGTGAATCATAGGATCGAAGCGGGGTTGAATGCCGTTCCGATTGCTGTGCTTTCAGCACTTGTTGCTCCAACGATCGTCGCAGGACACTGGTCCGATGCAGTCGCAATCATAGTGGTATGCCTGCTGTCCCTGCGCATTTCGATCCTTCCAGCAATTGCGATAGGGGTGCTGTTGCTTGCCATCTTGCGTCACATGTTTGTCTGATGATCTTCAGGCGATTGTGATCAGCCCGAGTACCAGAAGCATCTGCTGCGTTGCGCCCAAGACATCTCCGGTCTGCCCACCGATTTTGCGCTGGGCCAAAATTCCAAGCGCAAGTGTTGTAAGGCCCATCAGGACGGTGAGTTTAAGCACCACCCAACCTAAAAGTATCAAACCAATAGCAAGCGCCAGACCGATGGCAAGGCAAGCTGTCTTCATTGGTGGGCGCCCCTGTGAGTGACTAAGCCCATGATCGCGGGCATGCGGTAGGCTGTGCATGATCGCTGGCATTGCCGCGCGTGAGAGGGTCTCCACAGCGATCAAAGACCAGAACCAACCGTCAGTTTGAAGCAAAGCTGCAATCGCCACCCAACGCAGAGCAACGGATATGATCAAAGCCAAAACGCCATAGCTTCCGATTTGGCTATCTTTCATGATTTCGAGGCGTCGCACCTTTTCATAACCACCCCAGAAGCCATCTGCACAATCAGCCAGCCCATCTTCATGCATCGCCCCGGTAAGAACCACAGTGGTTGCAATCCAAAAGCCAGCTGCAATTGTTGGGGCAAAGCCCAGCCAAAGCAAGAAACCCACAAACAGAGCTGATAGAACGCCCACCACGAGCCCAGCCAATGGATAGGCCCAGGCTGATTCTGCTGAGCGTTCAAACTCCGCTTTGACGGGAATTCGGGTGAGCAACGCAACGCTTGTGCGAATATCTCCCAACGTCAGAAGCGACATGTCGTCCTTTTGCATTTGGATGTCCCTTACTGACTTGTTCCAAGCGTTGCATCAGGTAAACAGCTTGCCAGCGCTGAGACAAGCCCAGCTCTTCAGCCAAGACAACAGGAGCCTGCCATGACTGCCGCATTTGCCACGCTTAACGAATTCAAAGAGCTGCTTTTGGCCGCGCCGGATGCAGATGCAAAAGCACTGGGGGAAGCGGAAGAACGCAATGGTCAGCTTACAAAACCTCCGGGTGCGCTTGGGCGTCTTGAAGATCTGGCTATTTGGTATGCGAGCTGGCGTGGTAACCCTCGTCCTGAAATTGCCAATCCGCAGGTGATTGTCTTTGCCGGGAACCACGGGGTGACAGCGCAGGGCGTGTCTGCCTTCCCGGCTGAAGTGACAGAACAGATGGTTCTGAACTTCCAGCACGGCGGGGCTGCGATCAACCAACTCTCGCGTGCGGCTGGCGCAAAACTCTCTGTGCATGCGATTGATCTTGATAAGCCAACCGCAGATTTCACCAAAGGCCCCGCGATGAGCGAAGAGGACATGGTGATGGCCTTGTTGACGGGTTGGCATGCGGTAGATGACAACACGGACCTTCTGGTGGTCGGAGAAATGGGGATCGGCAACACCACATCTGGCGCAGCTATCCTGGCCGCGATCTACGGCGGTGAGGCCTCCGAGTGGGTGGGGCGTGGAACCGGGGTTGATGACGCTGGCCTTGCTAATAAAGCACGTGTGGTTACCGAAGGGTTGGCTGCTAATCCCGATCGATCAGGTCTAGAAATCCTTCGGTGTTTGGGAGGCCGGGAACTGGCGGCCATGGCGGGTGCTATTGCACGTGCGCGTGTGGATCGAATTCCAGTAATTCTCGATGGCTTCATCTGTACATCAGCCGCCGCTGCATTGGGGCAGGTATTTGAGAGCGCGCTAGATCACTGCGTGGCGGGGCACGTGTCTGCTGAAGCTGCGCATTTCAACGTGTTGAAAAACCTTGGCAAAGAACCACTGTTGGCCATGAACATGCGTCTCGGAGAAGCTTCCGGTGGTGCTTTGGCGATCAATATCCTGAAGTCGGCGGTGGCGTGCCATTCCGGTATGGCGACATTTGCCGAGGCCGGTGTCTCAGACGGCTAATCCTTCAGCTTATGCAAAAACGCTCTGGAATTGCGGAGGAAGGTGTTCCTTCCTCCCAAGGGGCAAAGCCGTTTATTCAGCAGCCGCTGGTTTTTCGAGCTGCGCTGTCAGAAGTGTCTGCAAATCTTCTTCCAGTTCCTTAGCCCGCGCGACGTATTCGGCATTCTGTGCTGCTGGACGTTCAGGATCCCAGAGCAGCGCAAGTTCGCGCACGGCGTTTCTGTCATGATGATAGAAGGTCTGCTCTGCCTGGCTGGCTTCGTATTCTGTCAGTCCGACGTTTTCCAAAACATAGCGGCCAGCACGAAGGCTGCTGTCAAACATCTCACGCACAATGTCGTTGGCACCTGCCTGATAAAGGCGGAAAACTTGAACGCGATCACGAGCGCGCGCCACAATGTGCAGATCAGGGCGCTCTCTTCGAGCATGTTTGACTAATTTGACCGTGGCGTCAGGATCATCGAGCGCCACGACGAGCACTCTTGCTTCTTCCAGTCCCGCGGCGTGCAGCAGTTCTGGCCGTGTTGGGTCTCCGAGGAAACCTTTAACGCCAAAGCGCCGCATGGCCTGAATGGCTTCCATATTGTGATCCAATACCACAGTATCAAAACCAGAGGCGCGCACGAGACGGTTCACGATCTGACCAAATCGGCCAATACCCGCAATGATCACTTGCCCGGTTTCATCAATTTCATCTGCGGCGGATTCGTGGTGGTCATCCTGCATGCGGTGGGAAACAACATCATAAAGGATAAACAACAGCGGTGTGATCAGCATCGACAGCGCGACGACCAGAAGCAAAGTCTCGCTGAGCGCTGCAGTCAAAACATTCTGTTGCACCGCAAAGGATAGCAACACAAATCCGAACTCACCGGCCTGCGCCAACCCCAATGCAAAGAGCCAGCGATTACGACTCTTAAGTTTAAACATCAGACCAAGGCCATAAAGGATCAGCATTTTCAATGCGATCACCGAGAGTGTTAATCCCAGAATATTGACTGGATCAGCGATCAACTTTCCAAAGTCGATCTGGGCACCCACAGTAATGAAAAAGAGACCAAGCAAGAGTCCTTTGAAGGGTTCGATGTCGGCCTCAAGTTCGTGTCGGAACTCCGAGTTCGCCAAGACTACACCCGCCAAGAATGTACCCAGCGCAGGGGAGAGACCAACCAATGTCATCAATACGGCAATGCCAATGACGATCAGGAGAGCCGTGGCTGTGTAAATCTCGCGAAGATGGGCAGCGGCGATAAACTTGAAAAGTGGGCGGATCAGGTAGATGCCTGCCAAGATCACGGCGACAATCGCGCCCAAGGTCACCAATGTGACGCCCCAGGCGGGCAACCCCTCGACCAGAGAGAGCGAATGGTGCGCCTCATGCGCAGCATCTGAGGCGCGAGAAATCGAGCCATCGGGGGCAATGGTCATGGTTGCAGGCAAAGCCAGCAGCGGGAGAAACGCCAGCATGGGGATTACCGCAATATCCTGCGTGAGAAGCACTGAGAATGTGGCACGCCCACCTGAGGTTTGCATGAGCCCCTTTTCCGCAAGTGTCTGCAGAACAATCGCAGTTGAGGACAGGGCAAAGATCAAGCCAACTGCGAGCGAGACACTCCACTGATACCCAAGCCACATCATGCCACCAGCAATGGCCAATGTGGTCAATGTGATCTGTAGCCCACCGAGGCCGATCAACTTATGCCGCATATCCCAAAGGGCGCGTGGTTCAAGTTCAAGACCGATCAGGAAAAGCATCATCACCACGCCGAACTCGGCAAAGTGCTGAAGGTCCGTCGTCTCACTTCCGCTGATAAAGCCAAAGATTGGGCCAATAACGATGCCTGCAATCAGATAGCCAAGGACCGATCCCATGCCAAAACGTACCGCAATCGGTACGGCCAGCACGGCGGCCAGCAAAAACATGGTGGCTTGCAGAAGAAAACTTTCCATTTTGTCTCCAGGGTCGTCGGATCAGGTGGGTAGAGGAGCGTCGTGTTTGAATTGGTCCATCACGATCTGACTCTGTACGCGGCTAACTGCAGGATGCGGCAAAAGGATTTCATGTATCAAGGTATTTAGTGCCTGTAGGTCTGCGCAATAAACGCGCAGCATGTAATCTGCGTCCCCCGTGAGCGTCCAAGCGCTGATCACCTCAGGACGATTTCCAATCAAGCGAGCCACGCTCATGGAATTGTCAGGGGCATGAGTGCCCAATTGTATTTGCACGAAAGCCTGAACGTTCAAGCCAAGTCGCTGTGGGTCCAACTTAGCCGCGTAATTCTTGATGTAGCCTTCGGCCTCCAGCCTTTGGCGACGGCGCCCCGCTTGGCTTGGGGAGAGGTGCAATAGATCTCCCAATTGATTGGCCGTCAGATGCGCATCCTTCTGTAAGGCAGAGAGCAGTCTTTTGTCTGTTTCATCAAGCATCGTGCGTTTTACTCGCGCGTTTTGGGCGTTTCTTGTAAATACTACGCAATTATTATGCATATTGCACGCACCTTCGCGGACTTTCCGCTTTCGGATATATCTAAGATGTATTCAGCGAACATGATTACCCAAAATAGGAGCATCTGATGGGCCCGTTTCCACATGACGCACCCCGCGCTGAAATTTCCGATTTCAATCCAGCTGGCACGGACGGCTTTGAATTTGTAGAATTCGCGCATCCCGAACCCGATGAGTTGCGCGCTCTCTTCAAGCGCATGGGATACACCCATGTTGCCAACCACAAAAGCAAAGCGATTGAGCTTTGGCAGCAGGGCGATATCACTTACATCCTCAACCATGAGCCAGGCAGCTATGGTCTGAAATTTGTCGAAGAACATGGTCCCTGCGCCCCATCTATGGGCTGGCGGGTGGTTGACGCAGAGAAAGCCTATGACCACGCAATTGCCAGAGGTGCTGAGCCTTATGATACGGATGACAAAACGCTCGATTGGCCTGCCATCAAGGGGATCGGTGGATCACTGATCTACTTCACTGATCAGTATTACGACACTTCTCCCTTCAATGAAGAGTTCGACTGGATCGCGACCTCAAAGCCAGAAGGCGACGGGTTTTATTACCTCGATCACCTGACCCACAACGTGTTCAAAGGCAATATGGACAAGTGGTTCAAGTTCTATGGTGATCTGTTCAACTTCCGCGAAATTCGCTTTTTTGACATTGAAGGTAAATACACTGGTCTCTTCTCTCGTGCGCTGACCAGCCCCTGTGGCAAGATTCGCATTCCGATCAACGAGGACCGCGGCGAAACAGGTCAAATCGTCAGCTATCTAAAGAAATACAATGGCGAAGGTATTCAGCACATCGCCGTTGGGACTGAAGATATCTACCAATCAGTTGGCCAAATCGCAGACAAAGGCGTGAAATTCATGCCTGGTCCACCAGAGGCCTATTACGATCTGTCATATGAGCGCGTGACCGGCCATGATGAACCCAAAGACAAGATGATGGAACACGGCATTCTGATCGACGGCGAAGGCGTGCTAAATGGCGGGGAAACTAAGATCCTGCTGCAAATCTTCTCAAAAACTGTGATCGGGCCGATTTTCTTCGAGTTTATTCAGCGAAAAGGCGATGATGGATTTGGGGAAGGTAACTTCAAAGCTTTATTTGAGAGCATTGAACAAGAGCAGATCGACAACGGAGAAATCGAAGCAGCGGAATAGGCCTGCTAATCCTTGCACAAATTAGGGCGGCGGTGAATTCACCGCCGCCTTTTGTTTATCGCAGGACGACGACGCAGCATTTCGCGTGACGTACAACGCGTGCGGCTGTGGAGCCAATCAGATAGTCACTGAACTCAGGCTTGTGAGATGTGATAATGATGCAGTCCACATTCGCTTCATTGGCGTAGTCCAATATCGTCCGATAGCTGTGGCCAGATACCACCACGGGTTCAACATCTGTGACGCCACCAAGGTCAGATTTCAAAGATGCTTCGGCTTCAGCTACCCGGTTTGTATAGATTTCATGTGGCACTTGAGCCTGTACAAAATCTGGGATCGCTTCGAGCACAGTTAGCGCTGTAATCTTGCCTTTTGGGTCAACAAGTTGCCGCGCCACGTTCATGGCTTGGTTGTAAGATGTCGCGTGGTCTGGTGCCACTGGGATGAGAATATTCTGATACATTGTGGCCTCCTTTCGCGATCAGTTTAGGGGAGCCTTCAGGGATCGGCTTTGATGCAGATCATGCTCATTTTCGGGCCGCTTATCGGGCGCATTTCAAGAAAATTTTAACCAAATTCATTGAGGCATGACCTATGGATGAGCGGTCAAAACACATGTTGAGATTGGATGTTCTTCGGTTTCTCGCTGCTTGTCTGGTTTGCCTCAACCACTTTGCAACCTATTCAATTAAGGAAATTGGGGTTTCATACGAAACCTCGGAACGTGCCTTTCCTGTTTTGTCGATATTTGAAGATGCCGGGGCTGTCGGGGTACAGGTGTTCTTCGTGATTTCTGGGTTTGTGATTGCTTTCAGCGCTTCGCGGCGAATGGGAAAACATGGCGCTGTCGCTTTTGTTTGGGCGCGTGTCTGGCGGATTGCTCCCGCCCTTTGGATATCGTCTTTGATCGGGGCTTTGGCGCTTTGGTGGGGAGGTGACAACTCTGCGAACCTGATGTTGAAACTCGTTAAGTCCGTCCTTTTGATCCCGCAGGCGCCGCATATCGACGGGGTCATATGGACGCTCATGGTAGAGGCTGTGTTCTACGCGGTGATTGCCGTGTCGATTTGGATATTCGAACAGATACCACTCAGACGGATCGCCATATGTCTTGGATTTCTAAGCTCGCTTTATTTGGCTTTGCTCTTTTTCGCTGATCATTGGGAGTGGCAGTTTCTTAGCACTCAACTCAATCAGTTTTCATACTCGTTGCTCTTGCTGCGCCACGGCGTGTTTTTTGCACTTGGCATTATGCTTTGGGTAGGTGGAAAGACACGTCGAATGCGCCATGTCCAGTGGCTCATCCTCTTCTCAGTCTTTGGGGCGGTTGAAATCTGGCTCGCAATGGATCAGAGACTTGGGACGTTCATATTCGCAATACTGATCTGCACGCTATTCGCTTGGTTTGCCTTTGCAGCGTTTCAGCTGCAGAGTTTGCGTGTCGGGGGCAGGGGGCTGAGGTTTTTAGGCCGGCTGAGCTACCCCTTATATCTCAATCACTACACATTCGGAATGTGTAGTACTTTTTGGTTTGCTTCCGTCAGGCCAAGCGAAACAGCACTTCTGGTGACGTGCCTGGTGGCAGTCTCGGGGGTGAGCTTTGTTGTATTGTCTTTAGAAACCGCAGTGCAAAGGCTGATTCAGCCCCGCGGCATTTTCAGAACGATTGTGCGACCGCCTTTGACGTAGTGCAGCTCGCTTGTGTTAATTGCGGCGACACGTCCGCCGTCTATCCGGTCACCGATCTGCACTTTCTTATAGCGACCGCTTGAAAGGCGAACGAGGGCGCGGCGATCATTGGATGCGCCGTAGACGCCGATCAGGTTCACTTTACGCAGATTGATTGCATTCTTCTGTGTGGCGTTACGCGCCACTGAGGCGGTCGTCGGAATGGATGGCGCGACCGTCTCTGCCGGAGGAACGGCAACCGCAGCTAGGCGCTCTTGCTGTTTTTCGACTGTGGATGAGAAGTTGCTTGGGCGGCTTTTAGGGCGGATGCTGGCGAGAACCGCCTGATCTGTCGCTTCTTGGATGGCGCTTGGGTCGATTGACACAAGCTCGACAACCGCACGTTCTGGGCGCAGTTTTGGCCGGATGCTGGCGATTTCAGAAAGGGTGCTGCCACCTAGATTGGCGCGCTCATTCTGTTCGCTCAGATCTGTCGGGCGAACTTTCGGGCGAAAAGAGGCCAACCGCAAAAGCTCTTCATTGGCTTCTTCAACGACGGCCTCCTGTACCGCTGCTCTATCTGGGAAAGTCGGTGGCAAAGATGCCGGCTTTCCAAGATAGACCATGATCCCCTCAGGAGAAATCGCACCATCTGCTGTCGCAATCACAAGGCCGCGTTCATCAAGGTCGATCTTTATGCCAGCTGCGACCGGGTTGTTTTGCGGCGCAACTTGCGGATCAACGCCGAAACTATCAACGGTTGGCAGAGCAATGGCGTCATGAGTTTGCTGCATCGGTTCAAAGGAGGCGATGTAGATGGCTTCAACTGTGTCGCTGCCTGGTGTGTCTGGTTGGATCGGAGCGCGATCCCAAATGCCCGTTGCCGCGTAGAGTGCATCTCCGGTCGGGGCCGGGAGCGCAGCTTCCATCACCGGATCCAGAAGAATGCCTTCCTGATCATCCAATGCTTCGATTTCTGCGGAGTCTGTGATGGTCTCATTAGAGACAGGGGGCAGGGCGGTGGTCTCTAGCGTGTCTGCCGTGCTGGGCTCCAGCGGGATGGTTTCAATGCCATCGGTGGGTGAGAATAGACCCGCAACGCCATCATCAGTGAAGAGTGAGGCCCAGAGTGCGACGCCTGCCAAGAAAGCCAAAAGCAAAAGGATCAGGATCAAGCCTAGGAACTTCGGCTTACCCCCGACTTTCGGTTCTGTCTGAACGCTTTTGATGCCGTCTGAAAGCTCAGACTTTGCGGAAGCTTTGGCTGGCGGTACCGCATCAATTACAACCGCGTCTTCTATGACAGGGGCAACAGACGTACGTGCAGCACCTCGTGGGCGTGTTTCTCCAGATGGCTCAGGTCGTTGCTTGAGACCGGCTATCAAGGTAGCCGGATCAAAACGAGGCTCTTGGGCGGAAACGGCGCTTTCGCTTTCGTCCTGTTTCAGTTCACCATTCGCAAGGCTGTCATCGTTCGCTTCTGATTTGTCCGCTTTCAACCCACGGGTTGCACCGCCAAGCGCTTTGGCCGCGCCATTGCCCTCAGGTGTTGCGGTCAGGCGACGAGATGCAAAGGCAGGTGCTGGCTCGGTTTCTTCGGTCGGAAGAGGGCCTGAGGAAACATTTAGAACCGGAGCGTCATCCGGTTGCAGGCCGCTTGCGTCGTCAACTAGATCACCTGCACCCGGCGTAGCTCCAAAAAACGGTTCAGCATCAAAATCGTCCGGATCGGGTACGGCCACAAAGCTGACCGGATCAAATCCATGTTCAACGGCGAAACTAAGCGCTTCCTCAAGCGTGTCCTTGGCGACCGCCGCAACTTGCACTCTGTCGACCAGTTCAACAAAGTCGTAAGCAAGCTCTGAAACCTGATAGGGCGTCTCGGATTCCAATGATTCAGTAACAGCGGCTTCAACATCGCCGTCCTGACTTGGCAGCTTGATGTACTTGATTTGGTCATTGGGCAGGATGATCTTACAGAGCGCTTTCCCGCCTGCATGATCCTCACCTTTCTTGCGCAGTTTCTCTAATGCGCCGCCAAGGTCAGCATGTTCTAAAGGGACTTGCCCCAACAGGTGCCAACCCTCTTTGACACGGCACATGAACTTGATGCCGTCAAGCGAGAGGGATAGGGCATAATCTGGTTTCATAGTGTGGCTCTAACACTCGATCTTAAAGGGCAAAAGATTTTGCCCGCTGTGCGCTGGATTTATAGCAGGAATTCGCCGAAGGGGAAGAAAAAGCCCTTTATCCCCAAGCATTTTAGCGGTGAAACGCCTAGCTTTGCCATAAAGTCATTCCGGAAGGAGCCTATTATGCAGATGCTTAGAAACTTACTTATCGTTGCAGCCCTGTCTGCCCCCGTTTTTGCCCATGCTGGCGAGATCGCTGTGCAAGGTCGTGGGGTTATCGAAAAGGCGCCTGATATGGCGGTGCTATCTTTGGGTGCACGGTTTCAAGCTTTCACCGCACAGGAAGCCATGAGCGAAGTCAATCGGCGGACGCAGGCAGCTATTCGGATCATGGAGAAGTTGGGCATTGAGCCACGCGATATGCAAACCGGCAATCTTTACCTCAATCCTGTTTGGGAGCGGGGGGACAATCGCATCGATGTCGCGCGGATCAAAGGGTATGAAGCGGGCAATCAGCTGACTGTCAGGGTGCGTGACCTTACGATATTAGGCGACGCGCTCGACGAGATGGTGCGCGACGGTGTGAACGCATTCAACGGCTTGCGCTTTGCGTTGCAAGACCCATCAGAGGCGATGAACGAAGCCCGCCGCAAGGCGGTTCAGGATGCGGTTGCAAAAGCGCAGCTTTATGCCGAAGCAGCAGGGGTGGAGCTGGGCGCGATCAAATCTTTCCATGAAGGCGGGGGAGGCGTGCCTCAACCAAGGTTCATGGCGCGGGCTGAGATGGCGATGGACACAGGTGTGCCTATCGCAGCTGGAGAATTGTCGACGCAGGCTACAGTTTCCATTGTCTTTGAAATCGCAGAAGACTGAAAAACAAAAGGGCCGCGAAATGCGGCCCTAATTCTTTTGCGATGTTGATTGAATTATGCAGTGGCTTTGGTCAGCGCTTGATCCAGATCCGCAATAATATCATCCGCATCTTCGATACCGATGGAGACACGCACCACATTCGGTGACGCACCCGCCGCTTCCTGCTGCTCTGGTGTCAGCTGGCGGTGGGTGGTGGAGGCCGAGTGAATGATCAGTGAGCGCGTATCACCCAAATTGGCCACATGGCTAAAGAGTTCCAGATTATCGACCAGTTTCACACAGGCGTCGTAGCCGCCTTTGACCGCGAAGGTGAAGAGCGCGCCAGCACCTTTCGGGCAGATCTTCTCGATCCGGCCATAAGACGGGGAACTTTCCAGACCCGCATAGGTCACATAGTCAATGCGATCATCGTTCTCGAGCCAAGTCGCAACTTTCTTTGCGTTGGCGACGTGTTTCTCCATGCGCAGTGACAGGGTTTCGATGCCCATCAACGTATAGTGCGCGCCCTGCGGGTTCATTGTCATGCCCAGATCACGCAGACCAACCGCGATGGAGTGGAAGGTGTAGGCCATCGGGCCAAGCGCCTCGCCAAAACACAGGCCGTGGTAAGCTGGCTCTGGTTTAGACAGGGAAGGGAACTTGTCGTTCTGCATCCAGTCAAACTTACCGCTATCAATCACAGCGCCGCCTGTGACCGTGCCGTTGCCGGTCAGGTATTTGGTGGTGGAGTGCACAACCAGCGTCGCACCCAAAGCGATTGGGTTGCAGAGATATGGAGTTGCAGAAGTATTATCGACGATCAATGGCACGCCGGCTTTATCAGCGATCGCAGCGATGGCCGGGATGTCAGCAATATGACCGCCGGGGTTTGCGATGGATTCGCAGAAGACAGCGCGGGTGTTTTTGTCAATCGCCGCCGCGACAGCAGCTTCGTCATCCAGATCAACAAATTTTGCCGACCAGCCAAAGCGCTTGATCGTCTGGCTGAGCTGCGTAACGGAACCGCCATAAAGACGGTTGGAGGCGACAACATTGCAGCCGGGACCCATCAGCGGGAAGAGCGCCATGATCTGCGCTGCGTGACCAGAAGAACAGCAGATACCGCCAACGCCACCTTCCAGATGGGTGATGCGCTCCGCCAGCGCGCTGACCGTAGGGTTGGTCAGACGAGAGTAGATGTTGCCAACTTCAGCCAGATTAAACAGGTTGGCCGCATGTTCTGCATCGCGGAAGACATAGGCCGTGGTTTGATAAATCGGAATTTGGCGCGCGACGGTTGCCGGATCAGGGTTCGCCCCCGCATGGATCTGCAGCGTGTCAAAGCCAAGCTTACGTTCTTCAGACATAATTTCCTCCAGAGCAGTGTCTCTGAAAGGTCTAAGGCGCTGATCTCACGCAATCAATCAAAAGCTTGCTCATTGGGTCAACGCATCCAATATCCGTTACGTCGCAACTGATTGCGAATGGCCTGTTCTTTGCGTGGCAGTTTATTGCGGTCAAACAGAGCGCGCGCCTTTTGGCCTCGTCCGTGATAAATCATGAACTTGAAGGGATCGTATTGCTTTAATACCCGTTTGATCTCATTCGGTGCCGCGACTTCCTCTAATGTTTGAACCACATGATCCGCCTCGCGCGCATATAAAAGTGGCAGCAGACGATAATGGCATGTGATCGTGCCATCCATCAGACCCTGGGGCAGGGCGTCTCGGCCACCGCCAAAGGAATGGATCACAAGGGGCAGGGCGATCTGATCAAGCCACGGTGTCAGCTTTTGGCTGGCCAGTTCTTCCGGCGTGTCATCTCTGATAGAGAGCGAATACTCCAGATACCGCTCTCCAAAGAGGCGCGGGCATTTGTAAAAGAAAAAGCCTGCGTTGAAATAAAGGTAGCGGCGCCAGTATTCATCGGGTTGGCTTAGATCAAGCGAGGTTTCAAAGTCGAGCCCAAAGCGATCATAGAGCGCTTTCCATATTCCTGCGTAGCCTGGGCCATATAGCGGTGGAATGGGCCATGTGCCTTCCACTTTCAAAGACGCGCCGGGTTTCTCGAAATCAAAGGGTACGTGTGCGAGATCGCCCGTGATCAGCGTATCCGTATCCAGAAAGAGAAACGGCTCTCCTTCGGGCAAGGTAAGCAAAGCCTCAATCTTATTGCCGTTCGGGTAAGCTTCCCCGAAGTGATGACATTCAAATGGGATC